>JAGVUD010000058.1 GCA_019136435.1 Armatimonadota bacterium
CGCCGGACTCAGGGATCGCAGAGCGGTTGACGCCCCCGCGCCGGGTGAGGAGCCGGATGACTGGCAGCAGGCCTTTGCGGGCATTCTGGGTGATAGCCCCGCTCTCCTGTTTATGCCGCTCATGGCGGAGGAAAGGACGATTGGTGTTGTAGCGCTGTCGCGGGCGCTCGAAAACGCTTTCACCTTTAACGACGTCAAGCTGCTTTCGATTATCGCCTCCAACGCCAGCGTCATCATCAAGAACGCGATCACCTACGAGCGCAGCATGCAGGAGAAGGTGTTGGAACTCTCCGCGCTGTACGAACTCTCACAGCGCATCAGCACCGCCGGAACGCTGAACGAGGCGCTCGAAAGCATTCTAGCCATCGTCAGCGATCTGGTTGTCTGCGACGAGTGCCTGGTCTGGACGGTGGACAAGGAGACCAGCGATCTCGACCTGAGAGCTTCGCGGTGGATGGGCAGGTCGGAGGCCTCCGATCAGGAGCATCCGCAGGTCGACGCCGGCCTTGCCGCGTGGGCGCTCACCGAGCGCAAGGCGATTGTGCTGCCGGACATCAGGCTCGACAGCAGGTTTTCGCCCGAGAGCCTGCGCTCCACGCGCGTGCGCTCGCTCATGTCCATTCCTCTTATGGCCCAGGACGAAGTTGTGGGCGTGCTGAGCATCCACAGCTACAATCCGAGTTCCTACACCGAGGAGCAGGTCCGGATCCTCTCCGTTGTTGCGTCGCAGGCGGCCTCCATCTACCGCGCGCTCGAGGCGCTGACGGCACTCACCAGCTACACCGAGAACATCCTCAGCAGCGTTGCCGCCGGTGTTGTGACTGTGGATACGGAAGGGCTGATCGTAAGCTGGAACCGTGCTGCGGAGTCCATACTCAAGCTCGGGTCGAGACATGCGCTCGGAAGGGAGTTCACGGAGCTCCTCCAGTCTGTGCCGGTGAGTGGCGACGCGCTGTCGCCTCTCACAACGGCAATCGGGAGGGTTCGAGAAGGTGGGGCCTCCGAGCGGGGTGTGCAGATCAGCGCGAAGGGAGCGGGCGAGGACTCAGAGCTGCACCTGATGTTCAGCGTTTCGCAGCTCCGGAATACCGCTGGAGAGCCGCTCGGGCTGGTGATTATCTTCGAGGATGTGACGCGGCAGGTGCAGATGCACCAGGAAGTCCGCAAGATGGAGGAACTGGCGGCGATAGGCCAGCTCGCGGCAAGCATTGCGCACGAGTTGCGCAACCCGCTGTCCTCGATCAAAGGCGCCGCGCAATTCCTGCAGCAGGAAACGGAGGACACATCCACGCGGGAGTTCCTGGAGATCATCATCGAAGAAGTGGACGGTCTCAACAAGATCGCGACGAACTTCCTCGATTTCGCGCGGCCGCTTCGGGTGGAGCCGGTTGATCTGGCTCCGGCCGACTTACTCGAGAAGCAGGCCGCGCTCCTGGCGCCCCAGCTTCAAAGCGCGGGGATCAATGTGCGCATAGCAGCGGAGGCGTCTGTTCCCGTCATAAGAGCCGACCAGAAGCAGATTGAGCAGGTGCTGTTGAATCTGATGCTCAACTCGATTCAGGCGATGGCCGACGGTGGAACGCTTGATCTCGCCGCGCGACCCTCACGGCGTTCGCCCTGCCACGTAGAGATCGAGGTCCGTGACTCGGGGGCGGGTATCCCCGCCGATCGGCTTTCGAAGGTGTTCACGCCCTTTTTCACAACCAAGGTCAAGGGAACCGGTCTGGGTCTTTCGGTGGTTCAAAAAATCGTCCACAACCACCAGGGGCATATTGAAGTGGATTCAAAAGAAGGGGAAGGCACGGCGTTCCGAATCCATCTGCCGGTGGACGGACCCCGGCCGACCCTGCTTGCGGACACGCCGGAGCCCGCGCCGGATCTTCTGGAGCGGTCGTGAATGCCTGCGTTCGCCGTGCCGATACGCCGATAACTCTAGAGGGTGGCCCGGCGCGCGGATACGGGCCGCGGCGCTGCCGCAATGCTGAATTGCACGTGTGCCTGAGGCTGTACTCAGAGCGCCGTGCGTGAGGTCGAGAAACTGTCTCAAAACGGACAACCTGGCAGAATACTCATAGCTGACGACGAGCCGAACATCCGGCGCGTTCTTCAGGCTACGTTCCAGCGCGAGGGATATGACGTCCTCACCGCCGAGAGCGGGCGCAAGGCGCTCGATCTTCTGCGCGCCAACGATGGGACGGACGTGCTGATCAGCGACCTGATTATGCCCGACATCAACGGCGTGGAACTCCTCGAGATCGTTCGCGAGATGAACCCCGCGCTGTCCGTCGTTATGATCACGGCGCACGGCACCATTAAGACGGCTGTTGATGCAATGCGGCTCGGTGCGTTCGACTACGTGACCAAGCCGTTCGACATGGACGAGTTGAAGGTGCTGGTGCGAAAGGCCATCGAGCGCCGCGGCATGCTCACCGAAGACAGCGCTGTCAAGACCAAGCTTCGAAAGACCTACCGGTTCGACAGCATCATCGGGCAGTCGCAGGGGCTTCGCCAGATTCTGGACGTTGTCTCGCGCGTTGCCAGGTCCCGCGCGAGTGTACTGATCCGGGGCGAAAGCGGCACGGGCAAGGAACTGATTGCCCGCGCTCTGCACTTCAACAGCCCGCGCGCCAAAGAGAACTTCGTTGCGGTCGCCTGCATTGCTCTGTCTGAGAACCTGCTCGAGAGCGAGCTGTTCGGGCACGAAAAGGGCGCGTTTACCGGCGCGCTGTCTCAGAAAGCCGGACGGTTCGAGCAGGCCAACAAGGGCACGTTGTTTCTGGACGAGATCGGCGATATCCCGGCTAACGTGCAGATGAAGCTGCTTCGGGTGCTTCAGGAGCGGGAGTTCGAGCGGGTCGGAGGCAACAAGACGATCAAGGTTGACGTCCGGCTTGTCACCGCGACGAATCAGGACCTTGAGAAGCTGGTCGCGCGGGGGGACTTCCGCGAAGACCTTTTCTACCGCCTCAATGACGTCGAGATCGTGCTGCCCCCGCTGCGCGAGCGCCGCGAGGACATCCCACTGCTGGTTGAGCACTTCCTGAAGCGCTACGGGCGCGAGGATGGGCGCGACCTTAGCAGCGCATCAGCCGAATGTCTCGCGCTTCTGACGGGCTACTCGTGGCCGGGCAATATCCGGGAGCTGGAAAACGCAATCGAGCGCGCGTGTGTGCTGGCAGACCCGGATCAGAAGGAACTGACGCCCGACTTGCTCCCGCGGGAAGTCGCATCGCAGTCCGCCTGACTGGCCGGTCCGTGCGGCTAACCCCAGGGCAGACGAGATCCGATTCGCTGAGGCTGCGGCAGCGGCCTGTCTGACGGCCATGCCACCGGGTATTCGATTCCCGGCAACAGATCGAACGCATCATCGTCGATGGGTTGTTCGCCGTCCACATCGAGACAGACCGCCCATGCGAAAGCGTCCGAGCGGAATACCGCCCGATCACCGTCGTGGCGTACCTCGATTTCTGTGGTCTTCCAGCGCAGATCCTTGAAGGGCGCGCGGAAGAGCCTCTGCTGCGCAACAGTCTCCCCGTTGCGGGTCAGAACGGCAAACGCTCCGCTTTCCGCAAAGCCGGCGCGCTGCCAGTCGGCGGACGGAAAGCTGCCAAGAAGCGTGGCTGCGTTCGGGGCGAGTTGCGCCTGTGCGGTGATGTTGACGGGATAGCCCCCCTCCAGCGTGAAAACGCCGAATTGCGCTTCGCCCGTCCATGCTTCCAGAGTGTCGTTCACCCCGAAGATCGTGACAGTGTCCCCGGTGATGGCCGGGACAATGCTGATCGGGGCAAAGGCGCGCCGCACCGGGTGGTAGGCGAGCTTCCGCCGCAGGAAGTAGTCCACAAGCGCCCAACTGTGGCTCGCGGGCCAGCAGTCGTTGTACATCCAGAATATCGCGGAGGAAGAACTGAACATACGGCGGCGGAAGTTGTTGATGTACTCCTGCAGCCCTTCAGACTGAATCAGCGCCGAGTAGAAGGCGTAATCCTCGAAATCGGTCTGATCGATGCTCCGGCCCATCCAGTCCTCGAAGCAGCGGTAGGCTATGGGCCTTTCGGTCCAGTAGTTGCAGGAGTTGTCATGGAACTCCCATGACGGCGAGAACAACCGCCGATGGCCTTCCGGCAGGAAGTCGCGCAGGGTTGCGGGCGACGTGGCGCCCAGAACGCCTCCTTCATTGGGAAAGCGGCTGACGTCCTCTCTGTAGGCCCAGAAGTTGCTGCCCTCCTCGCGAAGGGACACGTTCCAGGGATGCTGGTCCCCGGAGTGCGGGTCGTTCGGGAAGGCGTGGCCGGGAGAGAAAGGCGAACTCGGCCAGTACGGCCGGGAGGGGTCCTCTCTCTTGAGGATACGGGGGATCTCCAGATGATAGAGGGCGTAGTCCGGGAACGCCTTGATCTGGTCGTATCCCCATTCCCACGCGCCCCATTCAAGCTCGTTGTTCCCGCACCACACGACGAGGCTCGGATGCGCCGACAGTTCCCTCGAAACGTGGGCGACCTCTTCGCGCACGTTCTGAAGGAACTCCGGGTCATCTCCCGGATACTTCGAGCAGGCAAACACGAAATCGTGCCAGACGAGCAGGCCCAGCTCGTCGCAGGCATCGAGCATGGCATGGTCGGCGTACAGTCCCCCACCCCATATCCGAAGGGCGTTGAAGTTGGCGTCCGCGGCAAGCTTGACGAGCTTCCGGTAATGCTCCGGCGTGATCCGGGAGAAGATGGTGTCGGGGGGCACCCAGTTCGCGCCTTTGGCGAACACCGGCTGTCCATTGACTTCGAGTATGAAATAGCGCCCCTTTTCGGGGTGCGGGTCCTGCGCGATGCGGATACTGCGAATCCCCGTGCGCCGGGTGGCCCGGTCCAGCGTCTTTCCGCCCGCCTCCAGGGTCAGTTCCACGTTATACAGATGCTGCTCGCCGTGCCCGGCGGGCCACCACAGAACCGGATCGCCAATCTCAATGGAGACGTGGCGCCGCGACATCCCGGGTTCCAGAACCACGCCCAGTTCGTTCTCCAGCCCTTTCGCCGGAAGGCGCAGGCGCACGACGGCGTTCAGGGGTTGCTCCTCAACGCACTCGACCAGGACGTCTGCCCGCAGAACCGCGCTCTTGTGGTCGTCGGCGAGCTCGGGGGTCAGCACAACGGCATCAATTCGCGCTGATGCCGCCCATTCGAGCCGGACTGGCTTGGGTATGCCAACGTTGATGAGCCTGGGGCTCCAGTCCCACGAGAACGAGCATTGCGGCTTGCGAAGCCACGAGCGTTTGTGCAGCCTGTGGTCCATGGCCGGTTGATACGCGTCGCCGGGCTTCTCCGATACGGAATACAGACCGCCGTCCACCTGCACCGCCAGCAGGTTTGTGCCGTCTGCCAGCCTGCCCGTCACATCTACGCGCAACGGACGGAAGACGTTGGAGTGTCTGCCTACCTCCTCGCCATTCAGATAGACGACTGCGTCGAGGTCCAGCCCCTCGAAAACGAGCCAGGCGTGCGCTTCGACGGCGTCTTTCGGGGCGATGAACTCCCGGCGGTACACCCATATCTGCTCTTCCACCCACCTTGCCGCCTGCGCGTTCAACCCGTAGTTCGTATCCTCGATCAGGCCTTCGCGCTGGAGATCGAGGTGGATGTCCCCGGGCACCTGGGCGTCAATGAAGGT
>JAGVUD010000077.1 GCA_019136435.1 Armatimonadota bacterium
GCAAAAGTGCTGCCGTGGCTGATTGGCGAGCCAAAGGTTGTTTACGCGTCGCTACCGCTGGATGCCCAGCTTGTTCTGCTCACGCGCGACAGCCACGGCAACATCCCCGTTTCCCAGCTTGCCACCGAGCAGATTCTCATCCACAGAGTGAAGGCGGAGGTGGCCAGGCGCGAGATGGAGCTGAAGAAGCGCGAGCCGGAGTCGAAGTTGAAGTTCAGCCCGGTGGGGCACTTCTTCGGATACGAAGGGCGCTGTGTCCAGCCATCGAACTTCGACGCGAACTACTGCTACGCCCTCGGGTACACGGCGTTTCAGCTCCTGAGCAACGGCCTGACGGGCTACACCGTCTCCGCGCGCAATCTGGCCGCCGGGGTCGAGGAGTGGGTGATGGGCGGCGTGCCCGTGACCTGGATGCTCAACGTCGAGAAGCGCAAGGGCGTGGACAAGGCGGTCATCAAGAAGTCACTGGTGGACCTCGGCGGCGCGCCGTTCGCTGCGTTCGCCGCCGGACGCGACGGGTGGGCCGTCAACGATGACTACCTCTTCCCGGGCCCCATTCAGTACTACGGCCCGCCAGAAGTCTGCGATCTTCTGACCCGCACACTGGCATTGGAATCAGCGGGCCGCTAGCTTCTCCTCCGGGCGGGGGCGTCGTGCTCCCGCCCGCCCTCCTCTTCCGTTCCTCCCTCTGGCCCCAACAGGCACTCAACCGCGCGGCGCCGGGGCATTCTCTCCGGCTTCCTCCTGACCCCGCAACTTGACACCGGCGGGAGCCGGTGATAAAATGCTAATAATACGCAATTGCAGCGGCGGCCTGTCCGGCTTGCCGCTTTCATATCGGGAGGGTAGAAATGTCTCACCGTATCTTCAGCGCTATTCTGCTCGCGGTGGTCTTCTCCGCCGCGGCCAGTTCTATTCAAGCCGACGTCCCGAGGCTCATCAGCTATCAGGGCAAGGTTACCGACAACGCGGGCGTGCCGATTGCAGGCCCTGTCAACCTGACCGTGCGCCTGAGTACGGCGCCGGTTCTTGGCATTCTGCTGTTCACCGAAAGCCACGACAGCGTGCCGCTGAGCGGAGGTGTATTCTCCATAAGCATCGGCGCGAACACGGCGGGAGGCGTGCCGGACGCGGCGCTCGATTCCGCCGAGATCTGGCTGTCCGTCTCTGTGAACGGCGCCCCCGAGCTTACACCACGGGTGCGGCTCGTCTCCGTCCCGTACGCCGTCAAGTCGAAGGTCGCACAGAGCCTGGTTCAGCCTGGCAGTTTCACTGCCGTGGCGACAACCAACGCCTCAGGTCACCTGCAGATTCCGACCGGCCGCATTGTGTTTGGCTCTGGCAACACACCCCTGATCACCGCCGGGCACGACAACGCCGCCGGCAACGAGAAGCGGGTCTGGCTCGGGCACTCGCAGAACTACCCGAGTTACGGGATTCAGTATCGCGATATTGCCTCGGATAGCCTTCCCGGGGACTCCATCGAGTTCATCGCTGGCAATCAGACTCAGCCCCGGTTCGGCTTCGACCTTCCCGGAGCAGCCTTCACGACCTATCTCGGGGCGCAGCGTCACTCGCAGCTCGGCCCCAACGGGTCTGGAGGTGGAGTGCTTCGCACATGGGACGAATCCAACAACCAGACTCTCATTGCGGGGAGTGTCGCCACGGGCGGCGGGGGCTTCATGAACCTGCACATGAACGCGAGCATCTGGCCGGGCGTGGAGCTTGATGGCGATGACGGCGACTCCGGCCTGGTCCTTGTCAAGGCTGCTGGCAACGCCACCCGCGTCCGGCTTGACGGGAGCGGCACGGGCACGGCCGGAGACGTCCGGCTTTACGACACGGACGGTACGAACACCGTCAGGATACTGGCGGCCGAATCCACGACGACCGGCTCACGGCTGTCCCTCTATGATGCGGATGGCACCAACACCATCGACTTCGACAGCGAACTCGGCGCGAACGGGGGCGGGTACTTCGCGCTCAGGAACGGCGCCGGGACGACGACCATTTCCCTGCGTTCGGACATCTCAGGCAACGGCCGGGTGACGACGCAGGAACTGCAGATCACCGGCGGCAGCGATCTCTCGGAGAGCTTCGATGTCCATTCCGGCAGCGGCAATCCGTTGCCTGGCATGGTCGTCAGCATTGATCCCTCCCGTCCTGGCGCGCTTGCTGTCTGCTCGCGGCCCTATGACCGCACGGTTGCCGGCGTAATCAGCGGAGCGGGCGGTATCAGGACCGGGCTGATGATGGGACAGAAGGGGTCTGTCGCGGACGGCGAGCATCCCGTGGCATTGACGGGCCGGGTCTGGTGCCTGACTGACGCATCCTACGGGAGCGTCAATTCTGGCGACCTGCTGACGACTTCGCCCACGCCCGGACACGCCATGGTGGTTCGCAACCATCAGAAAGCCCAGGGGGCGATTCTCGGCAAGGCGATGACATCGCTCGACAGCAGCAAGGGCCTGGTCCTGGTGCTCGTGAGCTTGCAGTAGCCTGCGCAAGGCGCGAAGGAGGACTGGAAATGAAACAGACGGGACGATTGAAAATCTCCCTGCGCATTGCGGCTGCCGCGGGACTCGTCGCGCTTGCGATGGCCCTGTCCGCGAGCGCGCAGGACATCAAGGGACCGCCGCCAAAGCCGGCGATGCCGAAAGATCTGCCGTTGCAGTCTGTTCTGTTCGATGTCGAGCAGCTTGCGAAGGCACAGCCCAACCTGGCCGCCGCCTTACCGCGGCTCAAGTCGTCGCTGGACCTGCAGAGCATCAAACTGGATGATGCCGGCAAGGTTCTCTGCGAGATCATCGGGCCTGAGGGAGCCAGCGCGATTCCCGCGGACGTGATCGCACCGTTCGGCGGCGAGATCACGGGCACGTGGAAAAGGCGTGCCGAGGCCCTGATTCCCATCGCCGCTCTCAGCGATGCAGCGCGGGCGCTTCCCGCCGGCTATGTTCTTGAGAGGGCCGACGTCCCCGGGCAAGATGCCACCGGAGGCGAGGGCGCGACCGCCATCAACTCCGACAGCTACCGCGACGGCGGGCGTGACGGAAGCGGCCGGATCGTTGCCGTCATTGATGGCGGGTATTTCCGCTTCACCACCGCGCGCGACGCGGGCGACGCTCCGCCCGCGGGCCAGACGACGCTGATCAACTACGCGTCAGGGACATTCGAGTCTGGAACCAATCGCCACGGCACGGGGTGCGTCGAGGCTGTGTACGACCACGCTCCTGGCGCGGACTACCGGCTGTACAGAATAGACTCGCTGACCGATATGGGCACGGCGGTGGACGACGCCATCGCTAATGGTGTGGATGTAATCAGCCACTCGCTCAGCCGCTACAACACGGGTTGGGCGGACAACACGGGCGACGCCTGCGCCGCGGCCATCAGCGCCGCCAGCAACGGTATACTGTTCTTCACCTCGGCCGGCAACCGGGCGAACCAGCACTGGCAGGGCACGTTCAACGCAGGCCCGGACGGCGACCAGTGGCACAACTGGTTGGGTGGCGATGAGCTGAATACCATGACCTTTCAGCCTGGCGGCGGGGGCAGCTTCTATCTGTCCTGGAACACCGCGGGGTCCGCGGCCGACTACGATCTGTACATCTACGAGGACAACTCCATCCTCGCGAGCAGCACCAACGGTGGCAACACGTTCGAGTCCTTCAGCTACACCAACAATACCGCGAGCACCAAGACGTTGGGTGTCTCCATCTGGCGGGCAAGTGGGGTGGCAAAGGAGTTCGAGCTGTTCTTCCACGAGACCTCCGGGACGTCCGACTTCCAGTACGCAGTCGCGGTAGGCTCGACCACCTCGCCAAGCAACACCACGAACGCCAACGTCCTGTCGGTCGGGGCCGTGCCGGCGGACGTGTACGGACAGGCGAACGGCAGCAACCCCGCGGCGGACTACAGCAGCCGCGGTCCCAGCAACTCGGGCGCCATCCTCCCCAAGATCGCGGGGCCAACCAACACCGGGACGACTGCGTACTCGGGCGCGTTCAGCGGAACGAGCGCCGCTACTCCGAACTCCGCCGGAGCTGCCGCGGCCTTCTGGTCCGCCGACTCCCAACTGTCGTCTTCGGCTATCCGCTGGCTCATTGAGACGCAGGCCGATCTCTGGCGCGACTGGGGAACTGCGGGTGATGACAACACGTATGGCCGGGGCGGAGTGTTCCTCACGGACTACCGCAACAACACCATATGGGTCGCCCGTGGGTACGGCAACCTGCTCAATTCGCGCAGCGCGCCCTTCTATACGACGCAGGCCGCCTACAACGCCGCAGTCAGCGGCGGGCGCCTTCTGATCATTCCGGGAGGAAGCTACCCGGAGGCGCTCAGCACGATTGGCGGGACCAAGAGCCTGTCCGTGCAGACACTCGTGAACTCGGCAAATCTCGGGTTCTAGCGGCCATCGCCCGACAACACTCTCGGGAGCCTCATCTTCCCTGGGACGGTGAGGCTCCCAACCCTCTCCGACCCACCTTCGCGCTCAGCCAACTCGCCGCCGCGTAGCCCAGCAGCCCGATGGCCGCCCCGCCGAGCACATCCGACGGCCAGTGCGCCAGCCGCAGCACGCGCATCAGTCCCACAATCGCCGCCGCCAGCAGAAGCCACCATCTCGATCGCGGCAACAGGTGCCCCACAGCCAGCGCGCCAGCAACGGCCGTTGCCGTGTCCGCGCTTGGAAACGAGTGGTAGTAGCCGCACGTGAACACGCCCTGCCACTCCGGCGGGATGAACGGCCGCGCGCGCGGCACGGCGAACTTCAGAGCCTGTGCGCCTGCCCCCGCAATCAGCATCGAGATCAGCGCCAGCCCCGCCGCCTGGCCACATCGCCGGTTCTTTGCCAGCATGCCGCCGAGCCACAGCGCCAGTAGAATCAGGAGTTGTGTCTGAGTCTGGCCGAAGGGTGTCACGATCTCGCGCAGAATCAGGATGGATGGCCACTGGCTGACGTCTGAGACGAAGGCGTGGGTCTGCCGGTCAACGGCCAGAACGCTCGCGCCGGCGGAGGCCAGAAGCCCCGCTGCGGCCATAAGAACCCGTCTTGTCTCGCGCCCACGCATGTCCAGACAAGCATAGCCCGCAAGCCGCCTGCCGTCCAGAGGAGGATACCTGGTCGTTCAGGTGCTTCGAGGGCGGCAGCGGCACGAACGCCCCGCAGCGACGCCGCACCCAGCCTTCGCCAACGGCCGGCCAGACCGCTCGCCTCCGGCGCCCACGAGGAGCTATGCCATGATCGGGCTGGCCTTCGCAGGGCTGGCCGTGACAGGATCCGCCCGCTCGAAGGGCCTGCGGAGTTGCGTCAGACCGGGCGCCGCAATACTACGCCTTCAGCGTTTCACCGCTCTTCATCCGTTCAGCGGTTCTGGAAACTGGGCAGGTTATGGATGTTTCGGAGGAACGGAATCCGGGTTCCCACGATTCCTGCGTGTTCCGCGCTTCCCTGATTCGGCCTCCCGCCGCGTTGACACCTGCCTCTGTGGGCGGCTATACTCTGCCTCGCCTGACCGGTATTTCCGCTGGCCCGGCTGGCCTGTCTGTCTGCCTCCGTGCGACCCCCCGTTGCCAGGAGGGCTTTCGTTGTATTTGGCGATATGGAACCCAACCAGGTTAACCTCGAAGATATCCAGA
>JAGVUD010000464.1 GCA_019136435.1 Armatimonadota bacterium
GTTTTGCCGGGGGTGTGCGTAAGGTGCTTCAAAGACCATTCAGCGTCGGCAAAAGGGTCATGGTTTGTGAGATGACGGCAAGCGTGCGTGAAACCCCTGGCTGATGGCCGGTAGCCTCGTGGGTCCCAAGGAGGGCCCATGACACTTCCTGAACAGGAACCTCTGCCACCAGCGGTGAATCGGCTGAAGCAGCAGGTCCAGAAATGGCGGCAGGCGAAGGACGGTCAATTCTCGCTCACGCCTGGCGCGTTCTGGGACGCCGCTGTCCCGCTCGCGGTGAAGTACGGGGTGTGCAGGATCGCTCGCGCCGTGGAACTGGATTACGGCGGCCTCCGGAAACGGGTGGCAGCAATGGCGGGAAAGCCGTCCCCTGAACCCTCGATCACTTTTGTGGAGATCCCAGCCTCTGGGATGGCAGCGACGGAGCATCCCGCATCTGACCCCCGTCAGCATCCCGCTCCCGAATCCGGCCTGGTGATCGACATCTCTAGACCAGATGGTGCCCGGATGCGGATCAGCCTGAAACCGGGCACCGACCTGGACGCTGCCGGGATCGTCTCGGCCTTCGTCGGGGGCGGGCTTTGATTCAGGTAGCTCCGCAGATGCGCATCCTGGTCGCAGTGGAGCCGGTGGACTTTCGGAACGGGATCGACGGCTTGGCTCAGCTTTGTCGTGAGCGCCTTAGGAGCGATCCCTTCTCCGGCTGGGTGTTCGTCTTTCGCAGCCGGACAGGCAGTTCCATCAAGGTCCTGGTCCACGACGGGCTTGGTTTCTGGCTCTGTCAGAAGCGCCTATCAGAAGGCCGGTTCCGGCATTGGCCCGAAGGGAATGGAGAATCCGCGGAGCTGCTTGCCCATGAACTCCAGGTCCTGATCTGTGCCGGAAACCCAGCAACGACCGGCGTTCCACCCGCCTGGAGAGCCTTCAAATGATTGATATGCAACTCGTTTGTATTAACCAGTTGTACTTTTCAGGCTCGCCTGCCAGAGTCGATGACATGGGACGTTCGAGGCAGCGGAAACCGCATCCTTCCACGGCGCTGCCGGGCTGCGTTCCCGTCGAAGTCCAGGAAATGGAACTGGACACCCTTTACGGGTATGTCGCCAAGGCCCAGCGGGAACTCCTGAATGATGCCGAAGCCAAGGCCCTGCACGCTTCCCTCCAGACCTTGGGAGTCCTGATGGAGGAACTGAAGCGCAAGGGGACTACCCTCCGGCGCCTCCAGGCCATGCTGTTCGGATCCAGTTCAGAGAAGACGGACGACGTGTTTCCTCCCACAGCACCCGAGCCTTCCGTTCCGGGAAATACCCCGGAGCCGGAAGCCCCGGTCGGCCCGGAACCAGCCGAAGAAAAGGCTGACGAGAAACCGAAGGCCAAGGGCCATGGGCGCAACCCCGCCTCCTGCTACCACGGTGCGGAGCAGGTCCAGGTGCCACACCCGGATCTCTCGGCAGGGGACTCCTGCCCGGAATGCCCCAAGGGGAAGGTCTATCCCATGGCGGAGCCTGCGGTGCTGGTTCGGGTCGTGGGCATGTCGCCCCTGTCGGCCAAGGTTGTAGAACTGGACCGCCTGCGCTGCAACTGCTGCGGCGAGGTGTTCAAGGCTCCGGCCCCGGAAGGAATGGGAGAGGAAAAGTATGACGAGACCGCCACGAGCATGATCTCCATGCTCCGGTATGGCGCGGGCACGCCCTTCTACCGCCTGGCCAAGCTGCAAGCGGGCCTGGGCATTCCCCTCCCGGCGGGAACGCAATGGAAGCTGGCTCTGGAGGCGGCGGGCCTCCTGGAGCCTGCCTTCCAGGAACTGATCACCTGGGCGGCCCAGGGGGATGTGATCTACCAGGACGACACCACCATGAAGGTGCTGTCCCGGCCCGACCTCATGACCAGGGGCACGAAGCAGCGCAAGGGCGTCTACACCTCCGGGCTCATCTCGAAGGCAGGCGAGAACTGGGTGGCCTTGTTCCTCACGGGCATGAACCACGCCGGGGAGAACCTGGCCGAGGTGCTTCGGCGCCGGAAGGGTGAACTCGGCAGGCCGATCCAGATGTGCGACGCCGCCGCAGCCAACACGGCGGGGGACCTGGATACCATCGTGGCCCATTGCCTGGCGCACGCCCGGCGGCGGTTCGTGGACGTGGCGGAGGATTTCCCCGAGGAGTGCCTCCATCTGCTGGAAAGCCTACGGGAGGTCTACCGGAATGATGCCGAGACCAAGGGTATGTCCCCTCCAGAGCGCCTGCGGTTCCATCAGGAGCACAGTAGACCTGTGATGGAACGGCTTCGGGCCTGGCTCCAGGAGCAGTTCGACCAGAAACGGGTGGAGCCGAATTCCGGCCTGGGATCCGCCATCGCCTACATGCTCAAGCACTGGGAGCGGCTGACCCTCTTCCTCCGGGTTCCCGAGGCTCCCCTCGATACCAACAAGGTCGAGGGCTCTCTCAAGCGGGCGATCCTACACCGCAAGAACAGCCTGTTCTACAAGACCCTGAACGGCGCGCATGTCGGCGATGTCTTCATGAGCCTCATCCACAGCGCGGAACTCAACAAGGTGAACCCCTTCGAGTACCTCGTCGCCCTTCAGCGGTACCACGCCCTGGTCGAGGAGAACCCCGAGGAGTGGATGCCCTGGAACTACGCGGACACCCTGGCTGGGATCGGGCTGGCGGGGTAGGCCATCTGGTTGAGATCACCTGGAAGCCGAGGGTGGCCAGGCCCTGGCTCCTGAAAGGCTGGCCATGAAGAGAGTCCCAGGAGAACTTGTAATGAGCGAAAAAAAGACGAATATAGCTGAATGTCCTGCCTTGCCACCTACCAGCGCCGGAAACCCGAGCACCTGGTCCTCCACATGTGCGTGACCGAGCACCTGCCGCGGTTCCTGTCGCACTGCGAGGACCTCGACCGCTATGTGCCCCGGTTCGTCCAGCGCGAATTCGAGGGGTTCCTGCGCTGCGGCATCCTGGACTACGGCTTCGCCCGCGTCCACTGCCCGGAGTGCAGCTACGACCGGCTGGTAGCCTTTTCGTGCAAGGGGAGGGGCTTCTGCCCGAGCTGTGGGGCTCGGCGGATGGAGGACGGTGCCGCCCACCTCTGCAACGAGGTCCTGCCGCCCCTGATCCCTTACCGCCAGTGGGTACTGAGCTTTCCACGGCCCCTGCGCTACCTCATGGCCTATAACCCGGCCATCTGCCGCGACATCACACGGATTCTTTCCCGGGTGGTCTTTCGCTTCCTGCGGCGCCAGGCCAAGTCGTTCCTCAAGCTGAAGTCCGTGGCGTTGGCCAACCCCGGCCTGCTTGTGGTGATCCAGCGGTTCGGCTCGGGGCTGAATCTCAACGTGCACCTGCACGCCCTGGGGACCGACGGGGTCTACGTGCTGGACGACGAAGGCCGCCCGGTGTTCTGGGCGCTGCCGGAGCCGACCCGCGAGGAACTCGACACGCTTGCGGCCCGGATCTGCGAGGAGGTCCTGGACCTCCTGCGTCGGCGCGGAATCTGGTCGGATACCGACGAAAACGAGGATCCGGTGGATCCGTTGCTGGGCCAGTTGGCCCGTGCTTCCATGACCGGGACGCTGGCCTTTGGTCCCGCCGGATCCCGCGTGGTGACGCTGGGGAGCCCGGCAGCCGCACGGCCCTCCAAAGGCCGGGCAGGGCATGCGTCGGGATTCAACCTGGACGCGGCGGTGCGCGTGGCCGCAGACGACCGCTTCCACCGGGAGCGACTGTGCAGGTACTTGCTGCGCCCCCCGCTGGCGCAGGGGCGGCTGGTGGAGCGCAACGACGGGCGCTACGCCTTCCAGATGAAGACCCCCTGGCCGGACGGCACATCAGTCCTGGTTTTCAATGGAGTCGAACTCATCGGGCGTCTCGCGGCGCTCGTCCCGCCGCCCAGGCTGCACGCCGTACGCTACTTCGGCATCTTTGCACCGAATGCCAAGCTGCGGCCCCTGGTGGTGCCGAAACCCTTGAAACCCAAGCCCTCACCCGCATGCTGCATCCTGAGTGACGATACCGAGAAAAGTCGCTACGGCCGCCGAACCCCGTGGGCGCAATTGCTCCAGATGGTGTTCGGAATCGACGTCCTCCAGTGCCCCAAGTGCTCCAGCAGGATGCAGCGGATCGCGTTCCTCACCCAGCCACGGGTGATCCGCCGGTTCCTGGACGCCATTTCCAGACGGGAGCCACCCTAGGAAGGGATTTCCCCTCGGGGCCGATCCCAGGGTTCCCGACCGCCACCGATCCCCGATGGTGGGCCTCGCCATGCCCCAGGACTGCTTGACCCGGCACGAAACGGTGAGATCCTGGTCGAAACGCTCAGATCTTTGCCAAACCGACCTGGTTCCAGGCCCCCAACCCACCCTCCAGGTGCCTGGAGACCCCCTTTGATTCCTCGCCATCCAGCGTTTTGCCCCTTTATTTCTCCTATCCACCTTCGTGCGGGATGAGTACGGCCGCCGTCTCGACGCCTTCGGGCAGGAGGCGCGCCGGGTCGTCGCCGACGGACTCGAACGCGGCCTCGGACGTGACGACCTCGCCGGAGAGCTGGAAACTGCGGCGCAAGCCGCCCTCATCGAGCGGGCCCCGTTCTACTGGGAGGTCGTGGCCGCGTCCTTCATTGGTCAGGGGCGCTCCTTCGCGCAGATGAGCAGCTACGCCGAGGCCGGCATCCAGCGCTACGTGATCGAAGCCGTCCTGGACGAGCAGACCACCAACATCTGCCGCTTCCTCCACGGCAAGAGCTTCTCCGTGGGAGACGCGCTCCGCCGCTTCGAGCGGGTCGAGCGCGCCGAGTCCCCCGAGGCTATCAAACAACTCATCCCCTGGGTCCGCGAGAGCCTCGACCCAGACACGGGGAACCCGAAGCTATGGGTCGATGGCGGCAACGGCCGCATGAACGTCGCCGAGGTCACCCGCTCAGCCTTCGGGACCAAGGACGATCGCGGGGAGTTCAAGGTGCTCGCGTCGGACGCGGCGCTCCGGGAGGTCGGCGTGGGGTTCCCCCCATTTCACGGCTTGTGTCGTTCGACAACGATTGCTGTCGTGTAGTGCTGTCCCCGCCTTCGCCCTCCGCCGGCTTTGCCCCTTCGGATGTCGAAGCTAGCGGACTCGCCCGCGCCCCAAGCCAAAGCTCCGGACAAGAATGCCTGTCCGAACGCGTCCGCCCCCTCGCGGGAGGCGAAGCGCGACGAGGCTGTCGTCTGGCCGCGTGATCTGAACGCTCCTGTGAACCCCGACCCAGTTTGGGGCTCCGATCCGGAGGCGCTGCGCCGTGGCTGACCGTCGGGAGACGGCGCTCGCCAAGGCGCGCCAGGTGCTCGCCAGTGCCCAGGGGGAGCTGGTTACGAAGACCATCTGGGGCTCGCCCGCAGGCAAGAAGCGCATCTCCGAGCGCCTGGCGGCCATGCTGCCGGCGCACAAGACCTACGTGGAGCCCTTCGCCGGGAGCGCCGCGGTGCTCTTCGCCAAGGAGCCTGCCGAGGTCGAGGTGATCAACGACGCGGACCTTGAGATCGCCGACGCCTACCGACTCATCAAGAAGCTCACTCCCGAGGAGTTCGAGAAGCTTCGCAAGCTCCCCTGGGTGGGCAGCGAGAAGACCTTCAAGGGGCTCATCGACGC
>JAGVUD010000423.1 GCA_019136435.1 Armatimonadota bacterium
GCATCATCCGCCGTTGCCGCCCTCGCGTTTCTGAGCCACTTCCAGGGCGTCGCGTCGCCCATATCCTCGGGCTCGAACTCGCCAGCGCTCGTGAAGCTCCCCGAATCCGCCGCGCCGTGAAACAGATAGTCGAAGGTGTGCTCGGTGTCCGAAGCGACCTGCAGCACGTCGAGGATGCCCTGCTCCGTGAGCGCGAGTGTGCGCATTATGCGGACGCCCGGGTAGAGCGCTCCGCCGTCCGAAACGGTGGCCATTTTCAGCCCGGCGGTGTCCACGAAATCTACGAGCTGCAGCTTTGCCCGCACGGGGCCGTGACTCGCGCCGTCCACCATCAGGGTGTTGTGACAGATGGTGTGGCGGTTCAGCTCGCTCTGGACGCGCGCCGAGAACTTGTGCTCTTCGCTCGCGAGCGCCTCGGAGTCCACGGCCAGATGACGCCCCCGCCCGAACGCGGTGAAACTGAGCCTGTCGCTGTGCCCGTGAATCCCGTCCTGGCCGAAGGTCAGGAACGCCGAGAAGCCCCGCCCGTTCCAGTAGCCAGCCCCCTCCTCGGATCGCAGCGCGACGTAGCCGTGCGACGGCCAGATGCGGGTTTCCATTGCCGGAGGGGCAAGCTCCGGGCCGGGAAGGCGTTCGAGGAAAAGTGTGTCGACGGGCAGGTCCTCCCTGTCCTTGAGGAGCCATCCGGTCTCGGGAACGCCGCAGGCGTCGTAAGCCAGGTAGTAGAGGCCGGATCTGGACAGGTCCAGACGATGCCCGTAGGTGTCTCCGACTGTGGGGAGCGTCCTGTCGGGGAACGCCGTGCCGATCGGACCCGAAAACAGAGCCTTCAGCGTGCGTCCGTTCGCGAACTCGTGCGTCCACAGATCGAACACGTTGCCCGATTCGCGGAGCATTCTGGCGAACAGGGCAAGCGGGGCAAGCGCGGTGAACACGTTGCCCGATTCGCGGAGCATTCTGGCGAACAGGGCAAGCGGGGCAAGCGCGGTGAAATGGTAGTTGAGGCTTGCTTCCAGCCAGAGCCCGTCGTCGCGGGAGCCCTGCTCGATGAGGTCGCGGATCCCCTGATCGGATTCGATGGCATACTCGACATCCTCCGGCTCGTCGAAGAACAGCCCCAGCGCCCCGATGAAGAGCTTGTGCCACGCGAAATGGTTGTTGAACAGCCCGCCCGGGTTCTCGGCGATCCACCACTCGTCGTCCTCGCGCACGGCCTCCCGCGCCCTGCGCAGGAAGTCTTCCACCCGCGCGCGCCCGCTGTCGTCCATCCGCGACCGCACGAGGTCGAAGGCAATCAGCAGCCGCAGGCACCAGACCGACCAGTTCAGCCCCACATCCGGGTGCTTCGCGAAGAAGCGGTAGCCGCTGTAGTGCAGCAGAACGCGCGTGGCGGCATCCAGGCAGCGCTCATCCGCTGTGAGAGTGAAAGCGTAGGCGGCATCGGCGGAGCGCACCGCGGCGTCTTTCACGGCGAAGAAGGTGTGGTGGTTGATCTCGGGGTACGTCTGCGTCCAGTGCTTCTTGCTGGCTTCCTTCCACCAGGCCGACTCGAAGACGGGCAACTGCGCGGAGGCGAGTTCGCGCCCGGCCTGCCGAAGCTTCCCGGCGATGGGGCTCGCCCACGGCTCCGAGCGGACGCGCTTGCGGGCGCGCTCGATGCTGGCGCGGGACAGAAACACAGGGCTCACGCTGGTTCTCGCGCGCACGTCAGCGCAGTTCGCCGGCCCGCTCAGGCCCTGGCGTAACCCGCGAGCACCTTCTGAATGGCCCGCCCGATGATCTCGATGTGGCGCGGCTCGTAGGTCGGATGCACGGGCACGAAGAAACAGCGCTTCTCCACCCACGCGGCGTTCGGGCACCAGGTGTTCGCATAGTCCACGGCCTCCGGCCGCACGCCCGGATAGTTGAACGGAAACTCGCTTCCGGCCAGGCCGCGGTGCTGCTGAAACGCCTGCTCTCTGTAGCACTGAGGCCACATCACCGGCCCGCACGGCGCGCCCTCTCGCGCAATGGCCTCCCGA
>JAGVUD010000074.1 GCA_019136435.1 Armatimonadota bacterium
GCCTGGCTTCGTGCGCATTGCCGTTTGCGCCAGAAATCATGCTGTTCCTCCCCTGCGGCGCCGGGCGCGGCGGCCGGGCGCGCGCGTTGTCCTGTCGCTGTCACTCTGCCGGGCTCAAAACCAGCCGGCAGGTCTGCGGCGCTCATGATTTCGACATGCCCGCCGGGTTTTCCTGTTTCCCGCCGTCTGCCAGCAACGCAAAAACCGGGCGCAAATACGGCGGGCGCTCCGGCGGCGCGCCCGCCAGCGTGTATAATGAAGCGAGTGAGCAGCCGTCGTCGAATGACTTGTGCGGCCGTTTCATCCCATTACCCCGAAAGGTAAAAGAAATATGAGTGGTGCAGTTGGGTTCGGGATCATTGGCTGCGGAGTCATCGCGCCCTGGCACGTAGCGGGAATCAAGGGCTCGTCAAACGCGAGGCTGGTGGCTGTCTGCGACATCATCCCCGAGAAAGCCGAAAAGCTGGCGGCGGAGAACGGCAATCCCCGCGTTTACACCGATCACCGCAAGCTGCTCGAAGATCCTGAAGTGCAGGCTGTCTGCGTCTGCACGCCTTCCGGGCTGCACGCAAAGGTCGGCATTGACGCCGCTCAGGCCGGAAAACACGTGCTCAGCGAAAAGCCCATAGACATCACTCTCGAAAACATAGACGCTTTCATCGCCGAAACGAAGAAGGCCGGCGTCAACCTCGGGTGCATCTTCCAGCGCCGCACTCAGCCGCTGTGGATTGCCGTGCACGATGCCGTGCAGGGCGGCAAGCTGGGCAAGATGGTCCTCGCCGATGCCTACATCAAATACTATAGAAGCCAGGAGTATTACGACAGCGCCGGGTGGCGGGGGACGTGGGAGATGGACGGCGGAGGCGCGCTCATGAACCAGGGCGTGCACTGCGTAGACCTGATGCGCTGGATTGCCGGGCCGCCCAGCACCATCTATGCCCGCTGCGACCATCTGGTGCGCAAGATCGAGGTCGAGGACACGGCTGTCGCGGCGATCACCTACGCCAGCGGCGCGTTCGGAGTGCTGGAAGGCACGACCTCCGTCTGGAATGCTCCGGGACACAGACTGGAATTTCACGGCGAAAAGGGCAACATACTGCTTGAAGGCGAGCGTATAGTCAAGTGGGAGACCGAGGACGGAGAGGGCGCTCCCGAGCTTGTGGACCCTCAGGCCGGAAGCGCGTCGGCGAACCCTGTTGACATCGGCAAGGAAGGACATCGCCGCCAGATAAGCGATTTTGCAGCCTCAATCGTGGAAGGCAGACAGCCGATGATTCCGGGAGAAGAAGCTCGCGGAGCGGTTGAGTTCATTCTGGCGATATACGAGTCGAGCAGGAGAGGCGAGCCGGTCAAGCTGCCGCTGTAACGGCGGGGCGAGTGCAGTATGACAGATCAGCCAGAGACTGATAACCGAATGTCCGGTTCCGGGCCCCCCGAACCCGGGGCGCTCTTCACCGGCGCGGGTGGGCGCCGCCGCCTTGCCGCGTCTGTGCGCAAGGCGGACTCGCTTGCGCGTGACGGGCGCTTCGACGAAGCCGCGCTCCGCATGGAGCAGGCGCTTCAGATGGACCCGGGCAATCCGGCCTACCTTCTGCGCCTCGCTGGTGTGCGCCGCGGACAGGGGCGCACAGAAGAAGCGATAGACCTCGCCTGCCGCGTGCTCGACGCCCAGAGCCGCTGCTCCGAGGCGCAGGAGTTCCTGCTGCAGCTCTATCTCGAAACGGGGCAGTACGAAGAGGTTATCAACCGCGGCAAGCACTTCATCCGCGCTGTTCCCAACAGCATGCAGGCGCGCGACCTGATGGGCGCGGCGTATCTCCAACTCGGCCAGCTCGACAAGGCTCTCCAGATCACGAGCGAGTTGATCCGTCTCGACCCGACGGACGCCGTGAACCATTTCAAGCGCGCCGTTCTGTATCAGCAGAAGGGCGAACTCGGCAAGGCGATTCGCGAGTTCATCCGCGTCGTTGATCTCGATCCTGAAGGCGAAATGGCGGACGATGCCCGCGAGGCGATCGCTTCCATAGATTCATTTCAGCTCAGGCAGATCATCGCGCTGGCTATCGAGGACAGGCTGTTCCGGGCAAAACTGATACGAGACCCCGAAAGCGCGCCCACCGAGAAAGGTTTCTTCCTCAGCAGCGGCGGCGTCGCCACACTCAAGCAGGTGGATTTCGACGGGCTGGGCGACCCGTCCGGCCCGGGCGATCAGCCTACTTACCACTAGGCGGCCGAATCTTCAGTTCACCAGGCTCTGAAGCGGCGCGGGAATCCTGCCGCCCAGTCGGACGAAGTCGCCGGCGGAAGCGCCCGCAGCCCGCAGAATCGGGCTCTCTCCGAACAGCCCCCCGAATACCGCCCGCTCGCCCGCCTGCTTGCCCGGCACGGGAATGAGCCGCACGGCCGTCGTCTTTCGGTTGACCATTCCGATAGCCAGTTCATCGGCCGCGATCGCCGCGATAGTTTCGGCCGAGATGTCGCCCGGCAGAGCGATCATGTCCAGTCCCACCGAGCAGACTGCCGTCATCGCCTCGAGTTTCTCCAGCGTCAGCGTCCCTTCCGTCGCCGCGGCTGCCAGCGCCGAATCCTCGGACACGGGAATGAATGCCCCCGACATGCCTCCGACCGAGGACGAAGCAAACGTGCCGCCCTTCTTGACCGCGTCCGTCAGCATCGCCAGCGCCGCCGTCGATCCCGGCCCGCCGATGCGCGCAATGCCCATCGCCTGCAGCACCTCGCCGACGCTGTCGCCGATCTCCGGGGTGGGGGCGAGCGACAGGTCAACGATGCCGAACTCGGCCCCGACCTCCCGCGCCACCGCGCGCCCGATCAGCTCTCCCGTGCGGGTAACCCGGAACGACGTGTTCTTGATTTCCTCCGCGACGTCGGCAAGCGTCACGGGCATCCCGGACTCGCGAAGCCTCTCGACCGCGCGCTTCACCACGCCGGGTCCGCTGACTCCGACGTTCACGACGGTTTCGGGTTCTCCCGTCCCTTTGTAAGCCCCGGCCATGAACGGGTTGTCCTCCGGGATGTTCGCGAACACGCACAGCTTGCAGCAGCCGAAGCCGTCCCTGTCCGCGGTCCGCCTCGCGATCTCGAGAATCGTCTCGCCCAGCAGAAGCAGCGCGTCCATGTTGATGCCGGCGCGCGAAGACGCCGCGTTGACCGAAGCGCACACGCGCGATGTCGTCGCGAGCACTTCCGGAAGCGCCCCGATCAGCGCGCGATCCGAGGCGGTCATCCCCTTCTGGACCATCGCGGAAAACCCGCCCACAAAGTCGACACCGATCTCCGCCGCCACCTCGTCGAGGGCGCGCGCCAGGCGAAGCAGCCCTTTCGCGTCGTGCCCCGCTCCCAGGCACGAGGCCGGGCTGATCGCCAGCCGCTTGTTGACGATGGGGATGCCGTAACTCCGCGAAACCCGGTCGCAGGCCCGCACGAGGTCTCCGGCGGCCGCGTGGATCTTCTTCCTCACCAGATCGCACAGAGTCCCGATTCTGCGGTCGGCGCAGTCGAACAGGTCGAGCCCCAGAGTGATGGTCCGGACGTCCAGATGCTCCTCCTGAAGCATGGCGACCGTGGAGAGAATGTAGTCTCTACCCGGCATGGCTTACCTCTTGTCTCCGAGCCGCAGCACGGCCTGAAGGTCTGTTGTCGCGCGGAAGATGTCTATATGCTGGAGGTGGATCGTCACGCCGGTCTCCCGCGCAAGGCCGGCCATCTCCGACTGCACGTGCTCCACCATGGTGCCCGGCGTCACCCCGATCTCGAGGATCATAATCAACTCGCCGTCGTGGATGTACGCATAGAAATCGTCAATGTTAATCCCCGCATCGGCGAGTGTCTGGGAAATCCTGTGGATGATCCCCCGCTGGTCGCGGCAGCGGGCGGTGAGGATGAAGCGCTCCCGTATGTCGGGGCCGGGCTCCCGCCGCGCCGGCTCCGGCTCGAACGGAAGCACTCCGACTTCGAACTCGCCCTGCTGGCCGGCGATGGCAAGCGCGCCGCGCAGGGTCTCAAGCTCGAGCCCGTCCGGCGCCTCGACGGACATGATCATCGTGAAGTATCCCCGCAGCACGGTCTCGCTCAGATGCGTAATGTTCCCTCCGAGCTTCGCCGCCGCCCCCGAAACCGCCGCCACGATCCCCGGCCGGTCGCGGGACATAACCGAAATGATGTATTCGCGCATTGCCTTTCGTGCCCCCTCGTTTTCTCCTGCCCGTTTCGGCCCGCCGAGCATGCGTTCCTGCATGCCGGCGCCCGATGCCCGTCTCGGACGAGGCGCAAAGAAAAGGAGTGTGAGACACGAACCGTCTCACACTCCTCAAACCATCAGGAGGCCGCGGGCTTACGCCCTGGCTTTCTGCACTCTGCCTGTTTCCTTCTCCGGGTCCTTGAAGAAGAGCAGGAACGCCAGCGCGCAGGCCACCGTCAGCGCGCAGGGCACCAGAAACACGTGTGTCCACTTCGCCGGGTTATCCACGGGATTGAACACGCTCATGATCCACCCCGTGAACAATGTGCCCAGATAGTTGCCTATCCCGAGAGTAGCCAGCGTGAGCAGGCTCTGTGCCGAAGCGCGGATGTCCTTCGGCGCCACCATATCCACGTATATCTGGCTCACGACAAAGAAGAAAGTGTAGCCCAGTCCGTGCAGGGCGAGAGACGCGACGACCAGCGGGCGCATAACTTCCACAGCGCCGAACGGCGCGGCGGCGAACACGAAATAGCGCAGCGGCCACGCGATCACACCCAGTGCAAGCGCCCGCCTCACACCCCAGCGCTTCAGCACCCATCGGAGCAGAAACGCCATGGCGATAACTTCGCCGGCCTGTCCCACAGCCATTGTCATCGGAATCTTTGCGTTCGGAATCTCCAGCAACTTCTCGAGGAACGTCCCAGTCGGGCCATAGTAGAACTGCAGCTCGGTGGTAACGATGAAGGCGATGACCATGAACAGCAGGAAGTTCGGGTTCTTGAGAAGCACAAACGCTTCGCGGAATGCCAGCGGGTCCGCGGCTTCGTCCTTCGCAGGAGGTGTGTGGGGCAGGGTGAGGCAGAATACCGCCATCACGATGCTCACGATTCCCGCCAGCATCAGGCAGTCGGTCACATCCGGCATAAAGCCCTTGCCCCGCCAGAGCGTGAGCGCCAGGCCCGCACAAATCCACCCGATCGTGCCGAACACCCGGATAATCCCGAAGTCCTTCTCGTCAGAGAGGTGATGGAATGCCAGCGAGTTCGTGAGCGCCAGCGTGGGGGCAAAAACCAGCGTGTACACAGCGAACACGGCCAGCAAAGGGCCGAAAACGGTCATGTGCGACGCCCAGATGAGGAATATACCCCCCAGCAGGTGGGCCGCCGCAAGGAACTTCTCGGTCGAAACCCACCGGTCGGCAATCTGCCCGCCCGTGAACGGGGCCAGGATGCAGGCCAGAGGAAGCAGGCTGAAAATGAGCGCCGCCTGCGGATCGCTCATGCCCAGGCCCTTCTTGACGTCGGTCATGTAGGGCCACAGCACAGGGGCCCAGGCGCCCCAGATCGCATACTGCAGGAACATCATGGCGCTAAG
>JAGVUD010000375.1 GCA_019136435.1 Armatimonadota bacterium
AGCAGGTCGCAGTACGCAATGTTGGGCGTGTCCGCCGAATAGGCGTGCCAGCTCGACGTGGTGATGGCGCTGTTTACCGGGACCATCCCGCCCGAGAGCGACAGCCCGAGACTGTGCGGGGCCGCAGTCTCTTCGTCAACCTTCAGCGTGCCCATCTGCCGCCAGCCTTCGGCAAGCCCGGATCCGCCGAGCGAGTACATCCAGGCCTTCTGCTCGCTGCCCGAGGCGGAAGAGGTGAACTCAAGGTACCAGAAGACCCAGAGCTGGCCCTCGTAGAGCGTGGCGCTGCTGTACTGGCACTGGAGCCGCGCCTTGCTGTTGCTGATGATCGCGCCGGTCTCGCCGGGGGTGCGCCCTTCGAGCCAGGCCGTCCCGGCATCGTTTCGCATATACATCTTGTTCGCGGCGCCGTCGTAGAGGAGATAGACCGCGCCCGCGGGGCTCAGGGTGGTATTCAGGAGCAGGTAGCAACTCGCGGCGTTCTTTCCGTTGGGAGCATCCACCACGGTTGTCAGCGGGAACCCCCACCCCGCCGGCACCGTGGCATTGATGGGCACCATGCTCTTGATGAGAGCGGGCACACCGATCGTGTAGCTCGCAACCTCGTCGTATCCGTCCTTGTTTCCGGCGGAGTCCATCGAGTAGAGCCAGCCCTTCACCGACCGTCCGGCCATGGGCGCCTTCGGCTCGATGCGCCAGTTGACCTGAAGCGTATCCCCCACCCCGTTCACGGTCGTCTCGAAACAGTCCACCTTGCACGATGCATTCTCGATGACGGACGACTCGGCCCCGGGCGCGAAGCCTCCGAGCCAGGCCGTGTTGGCGTCGTTGCGCACGTAGAGCTTGTTCGCCGCCGCGTCGTACCAGAGCGAGATGGCATTGGCGGAGGAGAGGACGCTATTGATGACAACGTAGGCTCCGCTGATGCTCTGGTAGCCGTCGGGGTCGCGGTAGGTTGCGCTGAGGGTGCTGCGCGCGCCAGCGGCCAGCGCATCGCTCTCGGCGGGCGCAAGCCCCACGTTCACCGGCGGCAGCCCGGGGCCGAAGGTGTAGCCCGCCATCCGGTCGTAGCCGTCCGTTATGCCAGACGCGTCCGAAACGTACATCCATGCCCCGACGGCCTTCCCCAGCATGGACCTTGCACGAAGCGTTCTCGATGGTCATTGCCGTTCCGGGAGCATAGCCGCCAAGCCACGCGGTGTTGGCGTCGTTGCGCAGATAGAGCTTGTTCGCCGCGGCGTCGTACCACAGCGAGATGGCGTTCTTCGAGTCCAGGACGGTGTTGATCACCAGATAGACGTTCGAAATGTCGGCGTTGCCGTCCGCGTCCGTGCAGGTTGCGGTGAAGGGCACTCTCGATCCGACGGCAAGCGCGCTTCCCGACGCGGGCGTGAGCGACGCATTGACGGGAGGCTGCGCGAACACGGCCTCGCCCATCTTCTGGAAGCCGGTGTTCTGGTTCGACTTGTCCACCGCATACAGATACAGACCGCATTTGCGGCCCTTCATGGGCTGGTTGATGCGCAGGCGCCAGCTAACAGTGAGGCTGTTTCCGTCGACAACCGCGCTCGACTGGGCCGCGAGAAGGTCGGCGCGCAGCGTGGTGGTTGTGTTGGCCGAACCGGGCGCCACCCCGCCGTACCAGACAGTGTTTGCATCGTTCCTCAGGAACATCTGGTTCTTGACGGCGTCGTAGTAGAGATAAATGGCGTTCTTGCCGTCCGGCGTGGCGTTGATGAGCAGATAGGACGCCTTGATGTCGCCTCCGCCGCCCAGGTCGGTCTGGACGGTCGTGAAGGTGACCTCACCCGGCGCCGCGACGTAGCCGCTGGCGGGCGTGACGCTGGTGTTGACGGGACCGGGAAGGACGGCGGTAAACGAGCCAGCCTGATTCCAGCCGTCCGACAGCGACGTGATGTCCTTCGCATAGAGCCACTGCTTCAGGAGCCTCATGTGAAGAATCGGCTTCAGCTCGACAGATATCGTGATCGTGACGGTGCTTCCGTCGCGCTGCACCAGGGTGTCTTCGCAGT
>JAGVUD010000316.1 GCA_019136435.1 Armatimonadota bacterium
ACGCTGCCGGAACGGGCGTCAACTACTACAGCGGCGGCAGCTTCAACCCGAGCACCGGCGTCATCACCCTCGGCGTCGCTCTGCCCGAGCCGAGCCGCGACGTGTGGGTGACGTACTCGGCCAACCCCATCGTCTGGGACGACGGGAACCGGATGAGCAAGCGCGACGCCGCCGACGTGATCTTCACCGATGGCGCGGTCTATCAGTATCAGACCACGCTGCCCGGACCGCAGAGAACGGGCGACCTGCCGATTACGTACTACTTCACGTATCAGGCGTCTGACGGGCGGCTGCTCACGCATTACGATGCTGCCGCCTCGGGGTCTGCCTTCGCGCTGACCCGCCAGCCCGCCGGAGAGGGCGCTACCGATACGGGTGAGATTCTGGACCACGCGACGAGCCAGAACTACACGGTGTATCAGGCCGGGCACTTCCCGATCGTGGGGCCGCTGCCGACAAGCGCGACGAGCGATCCGGGCGTGCTCCTGCAGCCCATCATTTACAGGAATGATCTGCAGCTTATCCCCGGTTTTACCGGAACGCTGGACTCTGCTTATGTTGAGGACAACGTCAGGGTGGACGCCAACGGCCTGAGCGTGACCGTTGACCCGTCCGTGGTTCACATGGTGCTCGGCGTATATACCGATGCTCTCATGATGGGCACGGATTACTACGCCGGCGGCGCCGGGGGCAAGTACAACAGCGAGTCGGGCGTCATCGCTCTGGGCACGCAGCTTCCCGCGGGAGTCCGCCGCGTGTATCTGAGCTACTCCAACCGGGGCGAGTATCGCGTGGACTTCGTGAATGGCAAGGTGATCTTCACCGAGCCGAACGATGCCAGTGACGTGCTCGAGATGGAGTACTGGTGGGCCGCCAAAGGCCCCGCCAGCGTCGGCCTGAACAACCCGCCGTCGCTGTCGCTGGGGCGCTGGACGGCGCTGCCGCTGGACACCGTCCCCAACGACGGGGTGGACGGGTCGAGCACGACGGAATTCACGTTCTCGGTCGTGTATCGCGATGTGGATGGACAGGGCGGGCAGGCGCCATCGTTCGTGAACATCATCATTGATGGCGTTGTGCACCCGATGACGCTCAGCACGAGCAATCCGGTCTACTCGACGGGCGCGACATTCAGCTACACGACGAAGCTGTCGAGCGGATCGCATCTGTACTACTTCGAGGCGTCGGACGGCACGGGCTTCGCGGCTTACGATGCTGACGGGTCGAAGAGTTCGGCCGCCGAGATCACGGGCCTGGTGCCGATCGTCGGGCCGTTTGTCAACGACCGGCCCGTTCTGTCGAGCGGCGCTGTCTCACCCAACCCCGTGGACGGCATCGCGGCAGGAAGCTCGGCGACCTACGCTGTGACGTACACCGATGCTGACGGCAACCCGCCGAACGTGGGCTACCCGAAGGTCTGGATAGACAATCCGACCGAGGTGGACTACTCGGGCAAGGTAACGGCTGTCAACGGGTCCACGCTCACCATCGGCGGAGCGGACTGGGCGCCCGGAGTACTGACAGGCAAGCTGCTTCAGGTGACGACCGGACTGGTGATTGACCCCGAGACGCAGACGCTTGGCAGCCCGAGCGCGGCTTCCGGCAGAATCTATCAGGTGCTGGACAGTGGGCGGAACACGCTGGTTGTGACGCCCACCGAACTGCCGGGCGAGACGATTATCCTGGGAGACACGATCTCGGTCACCGGGCTGGTGATGAGCAAGCAGAACCCGCAGCAGACGGACTACCGGCAGCCGGTTCCGTACCAACTCGTCGTTCCGTCCATGCCTGTGGGCACTCACGAATACCACTTCAGCGTTGTCTCTGCGCCGACAGTGGAGGTGGTGACGCTCAGGGCCGGGTCCGCCGAGTTCGCCGGGCCTCTCGTCACCAGCACGCCGCCAGACGGCAACGTGGCCCCGGTGCTCGCGGCCGGCTCGGTCACGCCGGACAGAGGCGTCTCGAACACCGCCTTCACGTTCGAAGTTGCCTACTCGGATGCCGATGACGATCCGCCGGGCGCGCACGACGGGGTGTTCGGATATGTCAGGCTCGTGTTCAACGACGGCAGCTATCCGGCGCAGCGAATGCAGCCCGTGGGCGCGGTCAACTCGTGGATCAGCCCGGTCGTGTACCGGGTGGTTCTCGACGACCTTCCCGCTGGAACTCATCTGTTCCACTTCGAGGCGTCAGACGGATACTGGACGGTGCGGTATCCTCAGACAACGGCCTACGACACCGCGGTGGTCATCAACTCCGCGCCGTCACTGGCGTCGGGGACGGTCTCGCCCCCGAACGGGACTCCGGACACCGACTTCACCTGGAGTGTCGTTTACATAGACGCCGACAACCAGGCCCCGGCCTTCATGCGAGTGCTGATTGACGGCACGGCGCACGATATGGTGAAGATCACCGCCGGGAGCAACTACGCGTCAGGCGTGACCTACCGGTGGACGCAGAACCTGCCGCTCGGCACGCATAACTTCCTGTTCCAGGCAAGCGACGGGCAGCCGGGCGAGCCGGTTGTGCAGTCGACGCTTCAGAGCGGCCCCATCGTTCAGGATGTCGCAGGACCGGAACTGACGGACGGGGCGGTTTCGCCGACGCAGGGCGCTGCGAATGAGCAGTTTGTTTACAGCGTCTGGTATCGCGACCCGAACAATCACCCGCCGGCGAGCATCTCCGTCTTCATTGACGGCAGCGCCACCGGGCGCGCTCTGTTCGCCACGGGTCTGCCGGACTCCCAGGGGCGGCAGCGCTATGAATCGGCGCCGGTATCGCTGGGCGGCGGCTCGCACACGTTCTACTTCGAGGCGTCGAACGGCCTCGCGACCAGCCGCCTTGGCTCGCCGTCCAACCCGCTGGTTGGGCCGTCGGTCTCTGGCGCCAGTCTGGTGCTGAACGTGTCGAGCCAGAGCTACAAGCTCGGGCAGACCATTTCGGTGACAGGTTCGCTGTCGCCCTCCAGCCTGAGCCCGGCGGCGATCATCATCACCCTCAACACGCCGGACGTGAACCGGCCCGTGATTCAGAAGACGGTGACGACGTCGGCCGACGGAACATTTGCAGCGGACGTTGCCGCGGCAGACTACACCGGCACCTGGACCATCCGGGCGGCCTGGAACGGTGGCTCCGGGTTCCCGGCGCAGGAGACGGCGCTGACGTCCATAGATGTCGGCGGCTTCGTGTTCCGCCTGAACGCGGGTGTCGTGGACATGGTGACGCTCACGCTGATTCCGTCGAGCGCCGACCCGGCGGTTGTCTTCGGCGACGCAGCGACGGCGGCGAACGTTCAGATGGCCGAGTGGAGTCCGAACCTGGCTGAATACCTGTTCTATCCCGCCCGCGCTCCCCGCGCTGCCGCGCAACTCTGGGGTGGGGCCGGGTTCTGGGTCAAGCCGCTCGTGACGCAGGATGTCGAGGTCAGCGGGCAGTTGGCTTCCCAGACCTCGGCCTATCGGGTACCGCTGAGCGCTGGCTGGAACCAGGTCGGCTCGGTGTTCGTGAAACCGATACAGATCGGTGCTATGCAGGTCGTATATCAGGGTCAGACAAGGACGCTGGCGGATGCCGCGCGGCAGGGATGGATCCGGGACTACGCCTGGGGCTTCGACCCGGCGGCGGCAAATCCCGGGGACTACTACTTCCTGGTGATGGCCGGCACGAACCGGACGACGTTCGATCCGGGCCGGGGTTACTGGATCAGGGCGCTTGTCGACTGCGACCTGGTGCTCGTTCCGTAGGATATTTCCTGCCCCGCCGGGGCAGGAAGAAGAGACAGATGCTCTTCCACCGTGGGACGGCTCGCTGGTGGGGACGATAAGCTGATAGTGCAGATGAGGAAACTTGATGAGATGTAACGTTTTGCCGCGCATCGCGCTTCTGGTGGCGGGCGCGTATTTGATCAATCTTGCAGCGCCAGCCGCTGCGCAGACCGCCGCGCCTGCGCCGGAGGCCGCCAAGGCTCCGGCCGAGGCGAAGGCCGCCCCCGGCGCTGCCGAGGCGGGGTACACCGGCCCGCGCATCAGCCTGCTGGTGTTCCCGTTCGATACTTCGGAAGTGCAGGGCGCGCCTGAGGGGCTGGGCGAGAGCCTGGCCAAGATGTTCAAGGACGGCACCCTGCGAAGCACCATCTTCACCGGCGTGACGTTCAACCCGAAGTTCCCGGTGTTGCGCCGGGCGCTCGATGAGACGACACTTTCGGCTGCCGACCTGAAGGAGCCGTTCACGCTCGATCCGCGCGACACCGAGCGCGCCGCCAAGATCGGCCGCGTTATGGATATGCCGGTGGCTCTGGGAGCGCTCCAGGACTTCAACTACGACCGCGAGAAGAAAGAAGCGACGGTCACGATCACGGCCGAGATTATCAACAGCCAGACCGGGCGCATCGACAAGACCCTTGTCGCAAGCGGCAAGACTCCGGCCTCGATGGTCGTCGGCACCGAAACGGACTATCTCCTGCGGGCGGCGGAACTGGCCGGGCAGGATCTGCTCGCGAAGATTCCGGGCGTGGAGCCGACGCTTGTCGTGAAGCCGGGTGAGAACGGCAAGACTGCGACGGATGAGGGCGAGAAGCCCGTGGTTGTTGAGCCCGTCAAGAAGAAGAGCAACTCCGGCCTGTGGGCGGCGCTTGCCGTGCTGGCTGGCATCATCATCGCTGGAAGCGGCGGTGGCGGTGGTGGGGGCGGAACCACCACGGTCGGGCCACCGGCTCCTCCTTACTAGAGAGGCAGCCTGCACGAATCAGCTTCTGGGCGGCGGCGCCGGATTCCGGCAGCCGCCGCTTTTTCGTGTCACGCCGCCGCTGTTGGGCATTGGATATACTGCTTCGCAGAGTACATCCATGAGCAGCTTTCGACTCACGACGGACCTCACCGCGACAGGCGATCAGCCGCGCGCTATCGAGCAGTTGACAGACGGCATCCGCGACGGGCTGGACCGGCAGATACTGCTCGGCGTCACGGGGTCTGGCAAGACGTTCACCATGGCGAACATCATCGAGCGCGTCCAGCGCCCGGCGCTCGTCATTGCCCACAACAAGACGCTGGCCGCCCAGCTCTGCAGCGAGTTCCGCGATTTCTTCGGCGAGAACGCCGTCGAGTATTTCGTCTCCTATTACGACTACTACCAGCCCGAAGCATACGTCCCGCAGACCGACACCTACATCGAGAAGGACAGCTCGATCAACGACGAGATAGACCGCCTGCGCCACTCGGCGACTCAGGCGGTGCTCGAGCGCCGCGATGTCGTTGTTGTCGCGAGCGTCTCCTGCATCTACGGGCTGGGCTCTCCGGAGGAGTACCGCAAGACGATGCTGACGCTCGATGTCGGCGGCGCGTACGGGCGGGACGACCTGCTGCGCCAGCTCATCCAGATGCAGTTTGTCCGCAACGACATGACGCTCGGTCGCGGCACCTTCCGTGTGCGGGGCGACATCCTCGAAGTGCAGCCCGCCGACGAGGAGATTATCACTCGGGTCGAGTTCTTCGGGGACGAGGTCGAGAAGATCACTGTCATTGACCCCGTGACCGGTGAGGTTACGGCCGCCCTTGACCGGGTCACCGTGT
>JAGVUD010000488.1 GCA_019136435.1 Armatimonadota bacterium
TCGCGGCAGGTAGATGTCCATCTTCTCCTGCCGCCCCCTGTCGAGATAGGCGACGTCGGCAATCAGCGTCACGCCCTCCGGCGAGTCCGGATAGGCTGGCGAGGCGAAAGCCGGCGCGGCGAAGGCCGCGGCGCTGGCCGCCAGCACGGCGAGTACAAGAATCTTGAGGCGTGGGCGCGGCATGAGCTTCCTCTCAGCGAACATCGTTGCGCCAAGCATGAAGATTCGCCCCTCCCCCTGTCAAGGAGATTGGCGCTCCGGCGACGAAACAGGCGGTATGAAGACTGCCGTCATTCCTGTTCTGATCGCCGCTGTTACGCTCGCCGCTTCCGCCGCCTTTGCCGGAAAGACGATCGTCTGGGACAAGAGCACGCTCGTCGAAGTCCAGCGCGGGGGCGGATACCCGCGGATGATCCGGCTCAAAGGGGGCGATATCCTCGCCTGCTTCGAGCTGCGCGGCAAGGTGTGCGTGAAGCGCAGCGCCGACGAAGGCAAGACCTGGGATGGCTTTGTGGAAGTCGCGGGAGTCCCGTCCGGATCCGCGTCGAATCCCGAGCTGCTGCAGCTCGCCAACGGCTGGGTGCTGCTGATGTACAACGAGCGCCCGAAGGACGGTGTGCACCGGTTCTCGATCCACCTCAGCGTCAGCACGGACGGCGGCCGCGCCTGGCGCGCGCACTCGCTGGCGTATGAGGCCGATACGGTGTGGGACAACGGGTGCTGGGAGCCGGCGGCCATCCAGCTTCCCTCGGGCGAGATTCAGCTATTCTTCGCCAACGAGAACCCCTATCGCGAGTCCGCTGAGCAGGAGATATCGCTTGTGCGCTCGTTCGACAACGGGCGCACGTGGAGTAAAGCGAAGGCGATCAGTTTCCGGCCGAACCACCGCGACGGGATGCCCTCGCCCCTCATGCTGCAGGGCGGCAAGGGGCTCGTTGTCGCTGTCGAGGACAACGGGTATTCGGTGATGTTCCATCCGGTGATCGTCCATTCGAGCGTGGAGGATAACTGGAAGTCCCGGGCGGCCAGCGGCGGGAGCCCGCGCCGGTGGCGCGCTGTCAAAGCGCCGCTCAGCAGCGAGTGGGGCGGGGCGCCGTACATTCGCCAGATGCCAGGCGGCGAGACGGTGCTTTCGTTCCAGTCCAGCGTGGGGCGCAAGCTGCCGCAGATCGTCGTTTACGTCGGCGACGAGAACGCGCGCAACTTCGAAGGGCGCTCGGTGCCCTTCGAGATCAAGCCGGAAGATGCGGCCTGGTGGAACTCGCTGTTCGTGAAGAACGAGCCTACCATCACAGCCTTCTCCCAGTGCAACGGCGGGGTCTGGGCCATTGACGGGCGGATTGTGGACGCGCTGTAGGGGGGTGCCCGCATAACGTCATGCCGGTCTCGATCCGGCATCCATACGCCCGCACCACGTCATGCCGGGCTTGACCCGGCATCCACGGGTTCCGGAGGTGGGCCGGGCTGGACTGGGATTTGTGATCCGAGTCCCTGTTCTCGCGATCTATGATCGCCGATGCGATCGCGACCGGCGTCGGACCGGGACGCCAGTTCCCGCGAACTCAGGCCTCAGATTTCAAATCTGAGGCCAGCGGGAAGCGGCAAAACACGTCATGCCGGGCTTGATCCGGCATCCATCCGGCAGTGGGCCCTGAATCAAGTTCAGGGTGACGTGTTCAATGTGGCGGGCCGTTGTTGCCGTCACAGCAGCACGATGTCCGCCTCGCTCCGGGGCCGGACGCTGCGAGCGCCGCTTGCGTCGTAACCGGCTATCCCCGTGACAAGAGCGATGCTGCCCGCGGGCGCCGCGCCGCCGGTAACGCGCACGGGCGCGCCCGTGCCGTCGTCCAGGGCAAAGAATCCGTCCCCGGACACGACCCGGCCGGCGACGCGCACGAGCAGCCCGCCGTTGTACGCGCCCGGGCTCGACGGCCCGCCGATTCCCGCCGGAGGCGTCCCGCACAGGCTACTGTTCCGCACGAACAGGGGGCGCGGGGGCTCGCCTCCGGAGACAATGCTCCAGCAGCGCGCCTGAAGACAGCGCCCGAGCGAATCGTCACACACGAGGCCGCCAACCCTCACGCGATCTCCGGCGCGCGGCGCGCTGTCGCTTACGACCCGGATGGCCGCCGCCCGGTCCTCCTGCTGCACGTAGAACTCGCCCGGGAAGACCGCGCTCGCGACGAGCGGCGCGGAACTGCAAAACAACGTGCCGGGGCCGGAGTCCCGGATTTCAGCCGCCGACGGCCCTTCCGCCGCGGCGAGCGCCTGCATGTCGGAAGCATTCTGCGCAATGATGGCCGCGGTCGCGGCGTCACCCGGATAGTACACCGAGAAGCCATCGTCATAGGGGCCCCAGCTGTTGTCCGCAAGCATCCACGCGCACGAGCCGGCCGCCCGGTCTTGCGTGACGAGGCCGTAGTATCCCTGAAAGTACTCGTCCCGATCGCCACGGATGCGCAGCCGCCCGAACTCACCAAGAATGAACGGCTTGCCGAGCACCGTGTGCGCATCCGTGATCATCTGCTGTGCGAACGCCATCGCCGTCGCGTAGTCTATATCCCACCGGTCTGGGTAGGAGTGGCCGCTGGCAATGTCAATGGACGGTATCTGGTGCGTCGAAATGAAATCCGTGCCGTTCAGGGCCATATCCGGCGTCGGGTTCTTCTGAGCGTCAGCGTAGAACCCCTCGATGCCGGAGGAGACCAGGTGGTTGGAGTCTATGCTCTTGATGTATCCGCTCATCTCCTGCATCCAGGCGTTCAGGACGGCGAGTCCGGCGGTCCTGGCCCTGGCTTCATTCGCCAGCTCCCAAGCGAGAATCGTGGGGTCGTCTTTGTACGTGCGGCCATTGACGGAGTTGACGCGGGTGAGGACTTTCAGCACGTGGTTCCTGTACCACTCCTTGCAGTTGGGCCGGGTGTAGAAGTCATCGTGCGCGCCCCCGCCGTCCCAGTCCACATACTGCTGCATGCCGCCGTAGTCGTCGCAGCTGTTGACCAGTGTCAGAATGACCCGGATACCGAGCTGGCCGCACCTGTCGAGAACGTAATCCAGCCCTTCGAAGACGTGATAATCGTAATCCCCCGGCGAAGGCTGCAGGACGTTCCACGTGCCCTTCTCCCCGAATGCCCACGTGCGGATGCAGGTGATTCCCATGGAGTGAGCGGCGGCGAGCACCTCGTCAGCGTGGGAGCGGCTGCCCTCATCCGCGGCGTGGGTCATCAGGTAGTGGCAGTTCGCGCCTGTGAAGTGAAACGGCTGGCAGCCGACGACAAGTTTCGTGCCGCAGGCCGTGCCAAAGCTGCTGTCTTCCGCCTGCGACGCGGGGCATGCACAGGCGGCCAGAGCGAAAGCGAAAAGCACCCGATATCGCATGGCCTACTCCCTCCCGAATCCCAAAAAGACGGGCCTCCAGAACCTCGACCATGTCCATTATACGACAGGAATCGCGGATTGGAACGTCAGGGAGTAGAGCCTGCCCGCGCCGCTTGACCCGCCACCCAGAGTGGGCGCGAAGCTCCGCCGGACGCAGTGCGGACAGCGCAGATGCCCGCACAGTGGGTGCTCAGGTCATGCTGCTGTGACGGCGATGTCCGAGACAGGCAGCGATCCCGCCTCCAGACGCGAGAGGTTCACTACGGAGCTTGCGTGGTCGATGTCCATGCCCACCAGCTTCCCCTCGGCGTCGAAATCCAGCACAACGCCAGGAGCGACCTCCTGCGAATCGGCGCCGGCCCGTTCGGCCAGGTCAATGTAGAGTGAGTTGGTATCAGGGTAGTGGTGAAATTTCATTCCGGCTCCCTATAGCCACGGTCAGGTGGCCTCCTGCCCCCCGCCCTCTGTCCGCGATTTGGTGTTTCGGGCATCTTGTTCCCGAAACATGGTCCGCGCTGGTATCGGGAATGAAGTTCCCGATACACCGGAGAAGTAGAACACACCTGGCCACGTATCTTCCAGCTTGAGAAGGTCGATTATCGATTGCCATTCACTGCAGTCATCAATCCGCCCTGCATAGTCGCCAATGCCCCAACCGAAGCACCCGCGGGAGGGCAGACGTGGACCGAAGGACAAACAGGAGATCTGAACTCCGGTCTCAGAGCCTCTTGATGTAGGCCTTTCCATTGTAGATGATGGCGGCAGTCTTCCCATCCGGCGATACGGAGAAGCTTTCGTAGCTGTTCATATTCTCGCCCTTGTCAGCTCCTGGTATGGAAAACCACCGCTTGCCAGGTCCGCCGCTTGCGGGCGAAACCCACACCTCGCGGGCGGCCAGCTTGCCTCCACGCCGCGCATACCTGACGTATGCGAGGCGACCATCCCTGAGAAGTTGCCCAAAGGCCGGGAACCAGTCCGGCGGGTTCTTGTACTCATAGCCGCCGACTTCAGCCACCTGCTCGAAATGGAAGCGGGGGCCCGCGTGACGGTACACCCGGAGAAAGCGTCCACCCGACGGATAGGCAAACTCAGCCAGCACCCGCCCATCGGGCGCGCTTGTTATACGCTGGATGCGGTAACCGGGTTCGATAACCTCGAGATGGCCTGCCGGTGTCCTCCGCGGGCCGGTCTTGAGCGGCCGCTCCTCCCACGGTATGTGCAAACGGTACTTGCCTTTCTGGCTATTGGGGTCTCGTATCCAGTCATCCCCGTATATCAGCAGATCTCGACCGTCTGGCGCCCAGGCGAACGGGTTCTCAGCGACATCGAGTACTTTTCTGCTCTTGCCGCTCGTCAAATCCCAAAGGCAGTACTTCTCCGTATAAAGTGCGCCCTGCGTTAATGCGATAAGTGGCCTGGTGAAGTGCCAGCGCGGGGGGAAGTCCAATACCTCATTGAGGCGCCTATCGGTCGCCTTGCCATCGGCCTTATATACGACAGCAACCCAACCTTGATAATTGGTGGAATAGACCACAACGACTTGCTCTCCATCTGGAGAAACGGCAACATTAATCACCCCGTCCGGTACGGCAAGAGGCTGCCAGCCATCCAAGGCAGACGTGCCTGATGGCACGTCTGCCAGCTTCTTCAGCAGTGGCTGCTCAGGCTTTGCTGCCGGGACACCACCTTCCGGCGCGCAGCTTGCCGCCGCCAACAGGGCGAGGATGAGGATCGGGCGGATCACGGTGCAGGTGCCTTTACGTGAAGCATGTTTACTCATAATCTGGGACGATCGTCTGCTATTTCGGCGGCTGGACTCTCTGGACGTAGGCCTTCCCTTGCCAGATGTACGCGATAGTCCGGCCGTCACGGGAAACAGTGAAGCTATCGCCGGAGGTATTGCCCACACCCAGCCCTGGTAGATCCAGCCACTTTTTCGCTACTGATCCGTCGGGATTGGCGATCCAAACCTCGCGCTTTCCAGACGGGCTGTCGCCTTCCATGCAAACGCTGACATATGCCACCCGCCCATCCGCTAGGAAATTCGCCTGTGTGGGGAAGCTCGTAATGGCACCCGCGGATGTTCTTGCCGGCCCTATGACGGCTGTATTCATCCACTGGATCTTGCCTGGCAGCTTTTTGCTGATGATGATCCTGCGGTCCCACAGATAAGGCGGAGGGCTCTCCTCCTCCGGGCGGGGTGACTTCAGGTCCCGTTCCAAACGGCGGGGCGCTGACGGCCACGCTGGAAGCCGATACTCCCGCAAGATCTCGGCTGCCAGATAGCCCTTCGGCCCGTCCATGAGCCGGTACAGCGTTTCTACAAGCCTTTGCGGCCGCCAGGGAGGAGGACTAAACTCGCTAGCTTTACCATTCCAGGTGTTCATGTAAAGGACGAGACCGTTACTGAGGACGCTTAAGAGGTGCTGGCCGTCAGGGGCCCATGCTATGACGCCGACAGGGGCCTTAATAATCTTCCGCTTTACGCCGGTGTCGTCGTCCCAGGTACAATACTGCTCGCCATAAGCGTCTCCCCCTGTTATGGCCATCATGGGCTTCCAGGGGTGCCAGCGCACGGCGCCATGGAAGGCCCAGTCAAACGACCGCAGCAGGTCCTGGCTCGCAGTATCGTACAGCAGCACGCGTGGCACGGCACCCGGGCCCTCAATGGTCACCGCAAGCCTGGACCCGTCGTGCGAGAGAGTGGCGGACCAAACCCATTTCCCGCTCGGCACCGCCAGGGGGCTTGGCCAACCGTCAACGCATTGCCCTGAGCGGGCTCCGGTAACAGCCCCGCACCAGGACAGCAACGCCAGTACAAGGCCAATGCAGCACAGTAACGGCCCCCGATCTCGCGGGATCTCTACGCCCGCGAGCGATGTCTGCCGGAGCTCTGCTCCGCATCCCCGCGCTGCATATGGCCC
>JAGVUD010000085.1 GCA_019136435.1 Armatimonadota bacterium
AAATGCTCGCGGAAGGCCACGTCCATCTCTTTGGCGAGCGCCTCCATCAGCGGTCGGGTGTCTTTCGCCTGGCGCTGCATTTCGCGCAGAGCCGTCATAAGCCCGCCTGACCAGGTGATGCTCAAGACGCGCCTCCCGCCCACTCCACCTGGTCGCCGTCGATTCTCACCTGGTCGCCGAACCAGTTTTTCAGTTTCGCCAGGAGAACGGGATCCACGCCCTGGGCGCTGGCCGTGAGTCCGACGTTGAAATCTGTCGGGGCCGACTCGATCACATCGGCATCGTCGAGCAGCCCGAGCTTCACGGCCGTGGCCCGATCGACATCCACCGTGCCCATGCCGGAACCGTAGTCGAATGGCGGATAGGGATTGCCGAACCGAGAGAGACGCGCCCAGATCGGGCTCGTCTTGAGCGCCACCATGGGCCTCTCGTTCGCGCCTTCCCAGCCCACGGCCGCGCCGGCTTCGCTCCACCGGTTCTGCCAGTAAACCTCGCCGCGCGGCTTCTCGCGCTGCTCCACCCGCTCGAACCGATAGGCCGGGTACATGTTGAGGGCCACCTCGGAAAGATCGGCCTTGCGACGGGCGAACTCCGCCGCCTGGCTCGTCTGCATCTCCCAGATCAAGGCCAGGCGCGGATTGGGCTCTTGGCCAGGTCCCTGATTTCCGCGATGAATGTGTCGCGGTTCTCGAACCGTTCGCGGCCGTTGCCGAGCTTTTCCGTCTCGATGGCCAGGCGGCGCCGCACGCGCGCCTGAATCTCGGCGAGCAGTTGCGCGCTCTCCACGCCGGCGGAGAATTGCGCCCGCTCCCGAAGCTCGCGCGGAACCTGCTCCCACTCCCAGGAGCGCAGCGCCGCGCCGATCGGGCGGCGGAAGTCGAGCCGCGTGACCGCCTCGGCGAACGGGGCCAGCTTGATCCCGAAATCGAGCGGCTCGGCCGAGAGGAACTCCGTCTTGGGCGCGGGCCCGGCCAGCTTGGAGGCCAGCGCGCCGGCCACCGCGTAGCCCCCGAGCGCCGCCTCGAACCAATCCGCCAGCGCGGCCACGTCCATCTCGGGCAGCACGTCCGGAATCCGCTCGATCGCCTTTTGCGCGGCCACGTAAGCCGACCGGTCGTCTTTCGCCTGGCGAACGGCCGCGTCCAGGGCGGCGAACCAGGCGGCCACGGGTTTCGACCAGGATTCCGGCAGGCGCGGCGCGTTCAATACATGACCTTTCGGTAGAGGCCAAGCCGTTTTTTTCCGTCCGGCGTGTGCTGATCCTCGACGGCCTCGAACCGCTGAGCGATGTGCCCCCACCAGGTGGTGAGGTTGAGGAAGTGCAGACGCGGCGCGACCTGCGCGACCTCGATGAAGCCCCCGCGCCCGAGCCGCATCAGCGTGTGCCACTGCCCCTGCATGCCGATCATCAGCACGTTCTCCCGGCAGAGCCGCATCCACTGCTCATAGGCCGGCACCAGGCGGAAGGTTCCATCCTCGTTCGGCAGCACGCGGGCGATCACGATTTCGGGCGGCTGGCCGTTGCCCGTGTGGCGCCACACGCCCGGCGCCACCTGAACCAGCGTCAGCTTCTGCATGGCGCGCATCCGCTCCGCGAGCGTGGCCCCGCCCTCTTCCTCGCCGCGATCCGGCTCCGGCGGAAGGCCGAACAGGCGGAGTTGGGCCTGCTGCTTCTTTTTCTTCGTCTTGCTCAAAACAGCACCCCCTGGCCGCTCGCGGCCGTCCGCCGCCGGTTGAACGCCTCTTCCGCCTGCTCCGTGGAGATCGCCTCGTAGACCCCCTCGCTCGTGAGCAGGTCCTTGTGCCGCCCCACGCAGCGGGCCAGCCCGAGCTGGCACAGCTCCGTCATCCGCGGCCGGATCGTGAGCACCGACAGCGTGCCGGATTTGAGCGCCAGGACCCGCGTGGTGCACGGGCCGTGGATCATGAGGAGCCGATAGACCTCTTTTCGGATGCCTTCGACCCTTTTCATGACGGATTCCCAGGTTTCCGACCTGCAATCGATCGCCTGCATGGGCTCCTCCTCGCTACGGACTCTGCAAACACTCTGCACTTTTTGCTGGAGCCTCCGAAACCCGCCGCCCGTATCTCGGAGACCCCCAGGGCCAGACCGGCCTTAAATCGCCTCCTGCGCGGCCGCGGCCGATTCCGGAACCGGCTCCCGCTTCGGCTCCACGAAAAAGGACTCGTCCTGGCGAACCTGGACGCCGATCTGACCGAACAACTGCCCCACCGCCTCCTCGCGGTCCGCCAGCAGCTTCTCCTTGTCCGCCTCATACTTGGTCCGAATGTATTCCACCATCCCGAGAGCTTTCATTCTCTCCAGGACATTTTCCCAGGTGATGCCGCGCACGGCCTTGAGCTGAGGCATGCCGGTCCGGAACCCGACC
>JAGVUD010000067.1 GCA_019136435.1 Armatimonadota bacterium
GTAGAGTCACTTCGTACGACTTCTACACGAACATAATGTACATTGACGACGGGTCGAATGTAGTGAGCGACCTGCCCGGCGTCAACGGCGTGAAGGTCATTCTGGTGGGGTTCGAGGTGCCAGGGCTGTTCGATCAGCTCTTCCCGAACCTGCTGCCCACCTACGCCACGGTTACGGGGATTGCCCGGCTCGAGAAGACGGGAGATGGCTCCATCATCCGGCGAGTTGACGCCCGCAGCGACGCTGAAGTCATCCTGACTGCGTTCTAGGCAGGCGTGTTTCACGGGTTGGTTCCGGCGGGCAAGCGGGGCAGTGTTCTGCCCCGCTTGCCGGCGGGGCTACAGGGACGACCGGGAGCCAAATGTTTCGCTTGAGCATCCACAGAGCAAAGTTCACCCGATCTGGCCGCGGATTCACACTCATCGAGTTGCTCGTCGTGATCGCGATCATCGCAATCCTGGCGGCGATTCTGTTCCCGGTATTCGCACGGGCGCGCGGCAAAGCGCGCGAGACGACGTGCAAGTCGAACATGAAGCAGATATCTCTGGCCGTGCAGATGTACTGCGACGACTACAAGGACTGCTACCCCGACCAGACGTCCGCCGGCGTCGCCTACAGGGGCACCTACGACAACGGCCTGGGATCACTCTGGATCCAGTCGTTCTCGCACAGGTATCTGGACGACAAGGGCCAGCCAGCCGGAATCGCGAAGGCTCTGCTGCCCTACAACAAGAGCCTCAAGATCTACAAGTGTCCGCAAGAGTGGAAGGACGCCAGGAAGAAGACCGAGCAGGGCATCGTGTGGCTTCCGTATTCGCAGGGATCGAGCTACTACTTCAAGCACGCGCTGAACTTCTACGCGAATCACTACAAGCGCCCTATCAAGTCCGGGGAGGTGGGGCAGGCGTCGAAGGTGTGCATGTTCTACGAAGAAGCGTGGCACAGCAATGTGAACAACCCGCTCCTGTGGAACCAGCCCAAGACAAGCGAGACCAAGCGCGTCAACGTGATTTTTCTCGACGGACACGTGGGCTATATCGAGCTGCCATGGAACGCTGCCGCCGGGTACGACGGAAACTGGTTCCATTACGGGGGAGGCGCTACGGGGTTTGGGTGGGACGTGTCTCAGGACGCGAGAGATATTGAATAGGCGTTGGGGGGCGTCCTGGGGGCTGACAAAGGAGATAAGCAACCCATGAAGAGGTCTGTAGTCCGCGCTGCCGCGGCGATAGTGATGCTTCTCGCCGCGTGTTCCGTCCTGTGCGGAGCGGCAACAACCCGCAATGTGATCCTGATGATCGGGGACGGGATGTCGTACGCGCACGTCACAGCCGGGTCCTACTATCTGAACGGGGCTGTTGGAACCCTGTCGTTCGAGCCGTATCACAAATGTCCGGCCACGACGTACTGCCTTGACTCGGCCGCTCACCCCGTCACCGACTCTGCTGCTGCCGCGTCCGCCCTGGCGACCGGACACAAGGTGAACTACGTCACCGTCTCCCAGTCTCCGACCGGCGTCCCGTACACGTCCATTGTCGAGCACGCTAAGAAGCTGGGGAAGCGGACGGGCATCATTGGCACGGACCCGATCACCCGGGCCACTCCCGGCGCTTTTGTGTCGCACGACGCGAGCCGCTACAACTACATCGCCATGGGGGATGACCTGCTCAACTCGTCGCTCCCGGATGTGGCGATGGGCGGCGGCGCGACTCCAGCCGGCGGATCGGAGTACTTCTCGACAGCTCAGGTCAACAAGGCGCTCGCGCTCGGATATCAGGTGGCCTACACGAAGGACCAGATGCTGGCGATCGACAATGCCGGGGAGCGCGTTCTCGGGCTCTTCACTGCTCTCGATATGACTTACGAGTATGACCGGCCGGCGAACACGACCGAGCCGCACTTGAGCGAAATGACGGCGAAGGCGCTCGCGCTTCTCGATACGGACCCGGACGGGTTTTTCCTGATGGTGGAAGGCGCGAAGATAGACTACGGCGCCCACGCGAACGACATCGCGCGGACCGTGGGCGAGGTGGTCGAGTTCAACAACGCGTTCCAGGTGGTGCAGAACTGGCTGCAGGGGCGCACCGACACGCTGGTGATCGTTACAGGCGACCATGAAACGGGCGGGCTGACTGCAACGAACAGGGGGGCGGGAGTTCTGCCGGGCGCGACGTGGACAAGCACCGACCACACGAACGCGAACGTGCCCATCTACGCGCTCGGACCGGGCTCGGAGATGGTGCAGGAGTATGTGTCGGGCGGCGTCGCGGACAATACGAACATCTTCGACGTGATGTATCGCGCGTTCACCGGCGCGCCGCGCGACCGGACGCCCTACCCCATCTACAAAGAGCAGAGTCCGCTCGAGGGCGGCAACGTTTACTACGCGGGGGGCGTGTTCGACGGCACGCTGTTCTCGGGACAGATCGTACAATGCGCGCAGCAGTGGGGCGATGAGCAGGTGGACGGGACGGCGCTCCTGAACATGACCGCCCCGCAGCAGCCGGCCGGAAGGCCAATCGCGAAATGCTCGGCGCCGCTCGGCGGCTATATCTACATCGGCGGCAGCACGGGCCTGTTCCGCGCGCCGGGATGGGAAGGTCCGGTTTCCCAGATACCGGTCCCGGACGGAGTGGTTCCGGAGTCTATCTGCACTGACGGCACGTACCTCTATATGACCAGCGCCTCGTCGAGCAGCTACCACAAGCTTTTCAAGTTTGCCGTGAACCACGCAACGGCCGAGCTCGCAGTCGAACCCGGCTGGCCGGTGGCTATCGGCACTGCGTCGAGCACGCGATTCCGGGGGTTGAGCTGCTATGGGGGGAAGCTGTACGCCGCAAACCACCTCGGCTCTGGCAGCCAGATTTACGAGATAGACACGACGACGCGGGGCGGCGCGCAGCTCTCGAAGGTGCCGGCGCTGGGAGCAAATGCGAACAACGGCTACCAGTGCGCGCGCTTCGGCGACGAGCTTTTTGTCGTGGGGCTCGACGACTGCCTGCACACGTATCAGTTGAGCGGGACGACGTGGACGCTGAACGCGAGTGTGAATCTGGGGCTCGGCGACCTTTACGGGCTTGCGGTGAAGGGCAATGCTGGACGGGCTGATTACGCCTGGGTGACGTCAATCGGGTCCACGGTCAGCTTCTACGGCTTCGCGCCGTGGGCCGAACCGCCGGCGGCACTCGGAAGCTCCAATGCGGGGAGAAACAACTACCCCGTCGCGGTTGCTGACGCCGTTGTGACTAAGAGCGATAGCGGCGGCTTCTGGATCGAGGACAAGAGCCGCGCGGCCGGTGCGCATGTGCTCTGGAGCGGATCTGTTCCCGCGCCCGGGGCGACCGTCAGCCTGGCAGACTTCGTGGGCGGACGGTCAGAGAGCGGCGAGAAGACTCTCTCACCCGCCACGGGCAAGACAGGCTCTGTGGCGGAAGGCGGCCCGTGGGACATGAGGCCGCTGCGGCTGCGAAGCGACAGCATCGGCATGGCAAGCGACAGCGCCGGGCTGGCGACGGATGGTCTCCTCGTGACGGTCTGCGGGGTTGTGCGACACTGCGACGACGCGGGGGAGGCGATCTACCTCGACGACGGAGCCGGCGTAGAGAGCGATGTTTCGGGCGTCGCGGGGCTGAAGGTGCTGATGTCAGGTCCTGGCACGCCTCCGCTCTGGAGCCTGATCTATCCCGAGCTTTCGCCCTGCTTCGCCCTCGTCACAGGAATCGCCCGGCTGGAGAAACTGCCAGACGGCCGCATCATCCGTCGCGTTGACGCTCGCAGCAACTCGGACGTGATTGTGACGCCGCTGTAGTGCGAGCGGCTGCCAGGCTCCCCTCTGCCGGCATCCGTGAAGGAGAGCGGGCCGGCGAGGCAGTCGGCGCCCGCGATGCAAGATGGTGAGAGCGTGTTTCCGCCGCCAGGTGAGGATGTCCGGCGATATACAGCAGATGGCCGGCGGGCACGTGACGGCGCCCGCCGGCTAGATGGCGCCGGGGCTACTTTTTCCGGCGAATGAGTCCCAGAAGCCCGCACGCAAGCACGAGGGCCGAAGTGGGCTCGGGCACGACGCTTCTGAGAGCGCTGAAGTCCTGTGTCACGGAGCCGCTGCTCCACATGTTCGGCGCTCCGAACGTGCTCGACGTCCCGTCCGTGTAGTTGGACATCGGCGTGATGAGACCCGACGGGGTGTCCTCGAGCTTGAACACCTCATCACTGCCGATCCCGCTCGCGGGATTGACGCCTTCGCCACAAGGCCCGAAAACAACCTGGCTGGACGCATCAAGAATCGTGATCTGGAAGTTCGACTGCGTGTTATCCCCCGCCGAGAATGACGCCTGGTAGTTGATCCACCAGTCGCCAGCGAACGGGTCGTACGACAGGTCGGTAGCCACCAACTCGGCAATCGTGAGAATGGTGCCGCTGCGAAGGCTGCCGAACACCGCGTCCGTCGGCAGGGTGATTGTGGCGTCAGCCGCACCCGCCTGCTCGGTGACGATGTTCCATCCGCGCGCGTCCAGGTTGTCGGCTATGACAACCAGTTCCATCCAGTCGCCGCCGTTGCCCGGCACGATGCCGAAGTAGGTGTCGGACTTCCCGTCTTTCAGCACGTTGGCGTCTTTGACCGAGTTGTACTCGTTCACGATCATGGGCGCGGCAAAGGCCGAACCCGCTGAGCACAGCACTCCCGCCACCAGTGCGGCGATCACAGCAGTTCGTACGTTCAGTTTCATAGGTTACCCCCTTCTATATAAGAAAACCTTTCTTCTTCTTCTCCTGCACGACTCCGCTTCCAGTGCTCCATCGAAGGAGCCGGGCCTCTGCGGGCCCTTACCTGGCTATGCGGAACCCCACATCGTTCGCATCCGATTCGGGCGCGCCAAAGTACCGGCAAGCCGCGCGGGCGCCGTACATTCCGTACCAGCTCCCGCCTTTCAGCACCCGGAGTTCGCCCGTGCGGTCAAACTGCGCTTCGGCCCCCGGATACGACGCATACCAGGAAGACGTCCACTCCCACGCATTGCCCGCCATGTCCTCGCAGCCAGACGGGGCTGCTGATCCCGCGTATGAACCCACCGGCGCGGTCTGAAACCCCGTGACGACCGTGTCGAACCAGTCATTGCACATCGCGTCGCTCGGAGTATCCCCCCACGGATACACCCGGCTGTGACCGTCCCACCGGGCCGCCTTCTCCCATTCGGCCTCTGACGGCAGGCGCGCCCCGGCCCACCGGGCGAACGCCTCCGCCTCGTAATAGCTCACGCCGATCACTGGATGACTATCGGTCTGGCTGAATGCCGCGGGAGGGGTTCCCCAGTCCTGTTCGTCTGACCAGAACAACGGCTCGACGCGGCCGGTCTGGACGCGCCACGCCCAGCCCTCCGGAGACCACAGTGACGCATCCGCATATCCGCCAGCCTGAATGAAGCTGCGGAACTGCGCGCGCGTGACCTCGGTCCGCCCAATCCAGAACGAGGGCACATACACTTCGTGCGCGGGATACTCGCGGGACATCCCCTCGTAGTCATCCATTCCCGCTCCGGTATTCCCCA
>JAGVUD010000208.1 GCA_019136435.1 Armatimonadota bacterium
GGAAGCGCTGCAGGTAGCGTCCCATCTCCCCTGTGTCCGCGCCGGGGTCGCAGGCTATCAGCACGGGTCTTCCGGAAGCGGACGCGATCGGCAGCAACTCCGCACCGCAGACACAATCCGCCAAAAACAACACAAAAGACACCACCGCAACTACCAGCATTCTGTTCAAGGGGTCATCGCCTCTCGTCCGATACTCCCCGCCCTCCTTGAGATTGTGATATGGCAGGCGGCGCCACACTCTCACCCGCCTGCGCCCGCGCAAATCGAACCGGCAAGACGCACGCTAGAGCGGTAGCCTGGCGCCCGCGCCGGCCTGAAGCGCCCTGTCATAGAGGAGTTTTGCCGTCACCAGGTCTTCAATCCCGATGCCCATCTGCATCGAGAAGATCTTCTCTGTATCGTTCTGGCGCCCGGGCTTGACGCCCGCGGCTATCTCCCCGAGCTCGGCATCAATCACGTCAGGGATCTTCCTGAGATGTCCGCTGTGCTCCTTGCCGTAGAGCAACTGGCCGATGTCGTCCGAAACGAACCTGTCGCAACTTCGAATGGCGGCCTGCGTCCACGCGACATCGTAGTCGAGGCCCACTCCGAGCATCCCTTCTTCCAGCATTTCCGCGTCCAGCGGCTCGGGGTCGGGCTCCCTGAGGATGGGAATTGCCGTGACGATAACCCCGGCGCCGGCTGCGATGTCGCCGGGCGCTTTGCAGATTTCGAGCGCCACATCCGGGAACTTCGGGCCCATCTCGGCGACGAAGCGCTCGGCGCTTGCCGCGTGCAGATCGTAAAGCCGCACACGCGACAGCCGGGGCAGCGTTTCAACCAGAGCGGCGAGAGTGAACCGCGCCTGCACGCCGCAGCCAAGCAGCCCGGCCACAGACGTGTCTTTCCGCGCGAGATACTTCGCGGCGATTCCGGCGCTCGCGCCCGTGCGCACAGCGGTGATCCAGGTGGCGTCCATCACGGTGATGGGAATCCCCGTCTCCGGGTCGCTCAGGATCAGCAGGCCGCTGATGTAAGGCAGCCCCTTCGCCGGGTTGGGCGGGTAGCCGCAGATCCACTTCATACCGGCGACGTCCATTTCGCCGACATACGCCGGCATCGGGTGCATCACGCAGTTGTGACGGGGATAGACGCTCGGCTTGGGCGGCATCTGCGTCTTGCCCAGACCCTTAAGACGCAGGCCCTCGTCCACAACCTCCAGGACCTCTTTCATTGTGACATCGAGGCCCTCGACGTCGTTCCTGCTCAGGTATACGATCTCCATTTGCTGTCTGCTTTCACTCACGCGCGCACTAATGATATTTGATGAACATGAAGAGAACGGCGCCGTTCACAATCGCCCACCAGATGAACGGGTTGCGCCATCCCCTCATTTGATGCCGCTGCTCTTTGGGCAGCACCAGGCTCTCCTTGTTCCAGATGAGCCCCTTGAGCTCTGCTTCGGGCTTTGGCTTCGTCATGAGGCTCACAACGATTCCGATGGCCAGGCACGCCCAGAACGTGATGCCGGTGCGGTTGTAGAACGGCATCCCGTAGATCTTCTGCAGCACGAGCGACAGGGGAACAGTGGCGAAGGCAGCGGCAAGCGCGCCCGCATGCGTTGCCCGCTTCCAGAAGATGCCGAGGAAGAACATGGTGGTGATGCCCGGCGCGAAGTAGCCATAGGCGTCCATGATGTAGATGAACACCGGACGGTGCGAATGCGACACCATAACCCACGCCCAGAAGATGCCGAGCACGGCAACCACCGCGCCCACGATCTTCCCGAACCGCACCACCTGCTGCTCGCTGGCCCCTTTGCGGATGTAAGGCAGGTAGAAGTCCATGCTCGCGATGGTGGTGCACGAGTTGAGAGCGCCGGAGACGTGCGACATGATCGCCGCGATCAGCCCTGCCAGAACAAGCCCGATCAGCCCCGGCGGCAGAAGCTTCTCGACAAGCATCGGGAAGGTCAGGTCGGGGGTCTGCGCCAGCTCGGGGAAGAGATGCACGGGGAAGATCTTCGCCGCCATGAGCCCCGGGACAACGGTCAGGAACGGCAACAGGAACTTCAGATACATGGCGAGTATGACGCCCATTCTGGCGTTCATCTCGTCTTTTGCCCCCAAGGTTCTCTGCACGATGAACTGGTTCGTCCCCCAGTAGAAGGCGCTCACGCAGAGGCTTCCTCCGAGGTACTTCGTCCACGGGAAGTCGGGGTCGCTCGCCGGAAGGAGCAGGTGCCATTCGCCGGAGGTCGCCATCAGCGCCGACCAGCCCCCGGAGTAATTGAGAGTGGCAAGGGCCAGAACGATGCCGCCCGTCAGAAGCACGCATAACTGCAGCATCTCCGTCCAGACCACGGCTCTCAACCCTCCGGTGATGGTATAGAGCGAGGTCAGGAAAGCCAGAATGATGATGCTTGTGAGGACGGGGAGAGCCGGAAAGAGCTGGTGAAGCGCCATGGCGCCCAGAAACAGAACGGAACTGATCTCGACGAAGATGTAGATCAGGATCGTCAGCCCGCCATAAGTGACCCGCGCCGTGGTCCCGAACCGCTTTTCGAGGAACTCGGGCATCGTGTAAAAGCCGTTCCGGATGTAGAACGGCAGGAAGATCCAGAGCAGGGCATTCAGCCCGAGCACGATGGCGGCCCATTCGCCGGACGTCAGAACAAACCCGCGCCTGTAGGCGGCTCCGGTCTGCGCGACGAACTGATGGCTGCTGAGGTTCGAGGCAACGATGCTGCCCCCGATGAGCCACCATGGCAGCTTGTCGCCCGCAAGGAAGTAGTCGCGCTCGCTGCTCCTGGTCTTGCGCGCGGCGTACATCCCGAGCGCAATCACCACGACCACATACAGCACGAAGATGCTGATATCTATCCCGCCTAGCTGCAATTCTCGCCAGATTCCTTCCTGTTGATAGAGGCTCCGCCGCCTGCCCACGGCACGCAGCGCCGCCCCGGCCGCGCCTTGCGGCGCATCAGATGGAGGTGTGTTTCACCAGTGGGCGCCGCAGGACAGGCCCTGCCCCCGTTCCGCGCGGACGCGCTCACTTGCCGGACGATCCGGCGACCGGCCGGCCCAGAAGCCTTGCCCCGTTCGAGTACATGATCTTCTCGACCACGTCCCTGCCCATGCCAAGCCGCTTGACAGCCGTAATCAGAGCCCGCAGCCCCTCATAGAGAAAGAAGGTGTAGTTCGCCTCGATCTCCGGGCTCTTTCGGTTCGTGTTCCACGAATACGGCCCGTCCGTGTAGTTGATATAGTCCTCGCCGTCGTATTCCCGGTAGCCGCGCATAAGCATTACGGGCAGGTCGCTGCCGAAGAGAAGCCGGTCGGGCCCCACGGTCTGGAGCGCAAGCTCGATCACGTCGGGGTTCACATTTGCGGTAATGTCGAACAGAATGTCTTCGCGCCCGGCGAAGTGCGGCAGTCCGCGCCGGGCGGTCGGCAGACAGTACGCCCGCCCCACATGCGCGACGATCAGCCTGACGCCGGGATACTCTTCGGCTATCTCGAGCACCTCCCGGATGTTGTCGGGGTCGGCCAGCCTGCCCACGCGGGGGATGTGCAGCATGACGATGCCGCCGAGCCTGTCGAGAACCTCCAGATGCTCGCGCGGAAGGAAGTCGTATATGCTCACCTCCCGGCTCTTCTGCGGCGAAAGGTCCGGGTAGGGCTTGATCCCCAGGAACCCCTGCCCGCGGATGGCTTCCTCGATGACGGACGGATCGTATTCGGGGCGCGTCACGAGAAGAGCGTCGGCATCGTTGCGGGGGTCGGAGATGCCCTCGAGGACATACCGGTTGTTCACCTCGACGTCCGTCTCGCGCGTCACATACCCGAACACCAGAGCCGAAACACGCTGCTCGGGAAACAGCATCTGGAAGTTGTCGCGCATCTCCTCGAAGGAGTGCTGCGTCGCTATTTCCATCGGCCAGCGTTCACGCTTGCGCTCCTCGCTGATCGGGGCAATGTGCTCGCGTAGATAGACGTGGACGTGGATATCCAGGATCCGGGCAGGCAGCCATGGAAGAAGTTCCTCTTCATAGACACTTCTGTCAACGGGCCTGCCTGTGGGTATCTGAATAGCCATTGTTCCTCCGTGTTGTGCAGCCGGCTGCGCCGGACATCAATCGGGAGACGTCCCCGCAGCGGAGATGCGGGGACGCCCCCCACCAGCCGCCGGGTACCGGCGGCTGGCTGGCTGTGTGCTAGGCCGAGGGATCGAAGCTCGGGACACGCATCTGCTGTCCGCCCTTCATGGAGGACTGGTGCGCGATAATGCCGGGAACCGTATATGCAAGAGCTTCATAGACATCAATCGCGGGCTTCCGGCCCTTAACGAGCGCGTCTACGAACTCGTGAACAAGGAAGTTGTGAGAGCCGCCGTGTCCCGAATCCTGCCGCAGAGGCTCTGGCAGCATTTCGGTCTTCCACCACATGGGCTGGTCGTACTGCTCGAACTCCGACATCTGCCGCTCGAACCCGCCGTCGTCTTTCTCGATCTGGCCGCTCGTGCGGACGATCACCGGCCCCATCCCGTTCGGGTGCTCCATAAAGAAGCTGAACTTGTTGCCGTACCACTCGGCCCGCTCCGTGCCTCGCACCGCCCCGCGCCAGATCTGGCCGACGCGCAGGATGTTGGCCCGGTTCGTCTTGAACAGCGCCACCTGAGACCCGAACGGGTTCTTGTAGCTGTTGTTCTGGTACGGTTCCGTTCCGTCATTGAAGCCGAGACACATGACGCTCACGAGCCGCTCGCCTGTCACGCCGACCAGAAACGCTGTCGCGTGCGTGGGATACCACATTGGCGGAAGGGCGTAGCGCCAGGTGCGCTTTCCCTGAGGGTCGTGCCACAGCGGGCTGATGAACCCCGGAGGGTTGGGATGGAAGTACTCGGCCTCCGTATAGAAAAGCTTTCCGAACTTGCCCTCTTTGTAGAACTTGCGGGCGGAAATCGTGCCCTGCCGGTAGTAGCTGGTCTCGAACATCATGTATGTGAGACCGCTCTTCTGCACCGCATCCCGGAGCCTCTCGGCGTCTTCGAGGCTGGTCGCGGCGGGAACGGCGCTGACGACATGCTTGCCCGCCTTGAAGCACTCGAGAGCGTGCTTCACATGGTTCGGGGCCTCCGTGAAGACGGCCACCGCATCCACGTTGGGGTCTTTGATGAGCTCTTCGAGCGAGTTGTAGGCGTTGCTGCACTGATAGTGCTGAACCAGCGCGTTGCGGCGGTCTTCTCGCAGATCGCTGACCGCCTGCACAACGCAGTCCGGATGCCGGTGCCAGGCCATGCCGTTTCCGAACCCCCCGCCGACAATACCGATCCGAACCTTCTTCAGCGGCTTCCTGCTGCCCGTCTGCGCCAGCACGACATTCGGCGCAACGATAGCACCCCCGAGTGCGATCCCCGTATTCACAAGAAACTCCCTTCGTGTACTGCCCTTGCGGGTATCCGATCCTGATGAACTGTCCATACTCAACAAAACTCCTTACAA
>JAGVUD010000314.1 GCA_019136435.1 Armatimonadota bacterium
GGCTGATTCCCGTGACGCTCACCAGGCTGTTGAGCGCCGGAAGCGCCATCCCCGCCGGAAGCTGCACCCGGATGCCGATCCGCTGCCCCAGCGCGTCGCGGCTCTCCGACCCGTCATCCACATACACCACCGATCCCGGAGACTGGTACGTCACCCTGCCCCAAGACGTGACCAGCAGTCCCGCCGAACTGAGCCCCACATAGTCCAGGGTCCCGCCCGGGTCGTTGCTGAACGTCTTGTTGGCCATCCGGAGCGGCTCGGGCGGCGCGGCGGGCGATGACCCCAGCACGCGCACGTCGCTGATCTGCCACTCGCCGTTCACACGCTCCACCCTGCCCGTCAGCCGGACGCTCTCGCCCAGGCTGAGCGCCTCGGACGTGAGGATCTTGATGCCCGCCGCCCTCGACGGCGCCTGCGCGAAAACCGCCCCCCAGCCGAGGTCCTGCCCCGCGCTCACGATGCCGTCCGTCAGATACACCCACGAATCCGCCGGAAGCAGCTTCGCATCGCCCACCGTGAACGGCGGCGCCGCCACCGCGCACAGAATGTTGCTGTAGTCCGACTCGCACGCGCCGTTGTAGAACGAGGTGACCTTGTAGCACTGAAGCTGCCCGGTCAGCAGGCCGGTATCCACGAAGCTGGTCTGCCTGCCCACCTCCGCCACAAGCTGCGCCTTGCCAGCCTGATCGTAGTAGAGCCGGTAACCCGTCACGTTCGGGTCGGATGTGTGCACGTCGCTCCACTGCACCCGTATCTGCCCGTCGCCGGGCTCCAGGAACTGAAGCACCGGAACCGGAGCCGCGCACGACGGCTCCACGTTGATGGACGCCTGCGCCATCTGATACGGGAACGCTCCGGGCAGGTTCTTGTTGCCCTCCCAGATCTGCCAGATGGTGCTGCCCCAGGCCTTCAGCTTCGCGAAGAACGGATCGGTCTGGGCGATATACGCGGTATCGGGCAGTGTGCGCCGTCCCGTGCCCGTGATCTCGTCCCTCAGGAACTCGATATACTCCCGGCTGGTCACCTGGTAGTAGAGCGTCGCCTGCACCGAGTCCGCGCCCTTCGCAATCGTCACCTGCGAATCGTCGTAGCCGCCCTGATACTCGGCGGCGGTGAAGTAGCCCGGGTCGTCGGCCCCGTGCCACACCGGCTGACAGATCCGCGCGGGCGCATCGGCGATGCGGAAGCCCTTCGGCGGAATCCGGTTGTCCTTGTACCGGCCGGTCGCCAGCGCAAAGTGGAAGGTCTCATCCTCGCCGGTGATGGTGCTCGAAGGATGAGTCTCATAGACGAGTTCGTCCACGTACGCCTCGGACGGGCCCACGGCGGGGCTGTTCGGCGAGTACGCCGGCGGCAGGCCCTTCAGCGTGCCCACTCCCGCGTCGTAGGGGTTCACCTCGTAGATGAGCGCGCCGTCGCGGTAGGCCCTGATGTTGACGAACATCCGCCGGCCCTCGGGGAACCCCGAAATCAGCTTGTGCCCGGTCTGGTTCTGCACCCGCAGCGAGACGGCGCCCGTGGAGGAATCGTACTGCAGGTTGTCAATGCGCGCAGCCAGCGCGAGCTGCTGCTTCGCGCGGTCCACCCCCGCCAGAAGCGCCGGCGCGTCAACGCCCAGCCCCTGCGTCAGGTCCAGTGTCAGCACGGCCGGACCCTGCCGCAGGAGGGCGGCGTTCGCCGCGTTGTAGTTGGGCGAGCCGGTCACCGTGCTGGCAAGGATGTACGACACCCAGATGTTGCCGCCGGTCAGGTCGTGCAGGGGCTGCCCGCTCTTCGGGTGCTCCTTGCTGCCGGTCGGCCGGAAGGGCACGCCCGACTTGTCGCAGCCGTACCCCTCCACGTCGCGCATGTGGCAGTCCTGGCACTTGCCGATCTTGTTGCCGGGAAGCGAGGTCGTGAAGACCGCCGGGTCGAAGGGGCCCATCCCCACCGCGCCGCCCTGCTGCCCGTAGTCCGAGAGCATGAACTCCGAGAACGTGCGCTCCACATGGAAGTACGAATGCGCGGCGTCCTGTTCGGTCTTGAGGATCGTCGTCCGGTCGCCGGGCGTTGTGCCGATCTGCGGATGGTTCGCGAGCACCGGGTTCGAGACGTCGTGGCAGCTGTTGCAGAAGAACTTGCTCTTGTGGAAGCGGCTGTAGAGCACCTGATGCTTCGCGTTGGCGTCGGCGAAGGACGCGCGTTTCTGGTTGCCGCCCGCCACGTAGTATTGCCCGGCGCCGTTTTCGGTGTAGGAAGTGGAGAACGGCAGGCGATTCACGAAGAAGTTGTTGCCGTTGAACAGCTTGATGCCCGCCGACTGCAGCGTGTCGTCCTGATAGGCGTTGCTGGCGGCGGTGGTGGAGAGCGAGGTCATCTCGTCCCAGTAGCCCATCCAGTCCGAGCCTTCGCGCGCGCCCGTGTGCGTGGTTTCGTAGTGCGGGTTGAACTGCCGGTGGCAGGGGTCGCAGTGGATGCCGTCGTAGTCGCCCGCTGTCATGGCCGAGGCGTTGGTGGGGTCCGAGCGGCCCTCGAGCCATCCCTGCGGAAAGTGGCAGCGCTCGCAGATGTCCACAGCGTTCGGGCGGCCAACGGCATGGATCGAGTCCTGCGCGGCGACCGCCATGCAGGCCCAGAACACGAAGTCGCGGGCGGCCTGCGCCATCATGGAGCCCTTCCAGTTGAAGCCGGGCTCCACCTGGGTGTTGTAGCCCGAGTGGCAGTTAAGGCACCGCGAAGGCGCTTCGAGAGTCACCTGCCCGGGCTGAGTGCCGGGCAAGCGCACGAGCGGGTCGTTGGCAATGGGCATGGATGTCCACGCCAGCGCGCCGAGCGCGGTCGAGCAGAGAAGCAGCACAGCAAAAACGTACGGCAGACGGCGATGTTTCACAGCGGCCAGTCCTCCTCGTCAGCCTCCGTCTCTCCGGGGCTTACTGAAAGCGTATCACGCCCCCGGCCTCTGGTCAATGCAGCATGCAGAAATCATTCGCAGTAATCGCGCGGGAACGGCGCTTGACGCCCGCGGAAGCGCTTGCGATATACTGAGCGCGGGCGATGAAACCGGCGAATCGCCCGGTGATTCTATCCGCGCGGAACGGAGGTCTGATATCAATGGGAAGCAATCGCGCACTCCTTGCACTGGCAGTCCTTTTTGTCACACTCGCGCGTCCGGTGGAGCCGGCGCAGGTTGTGGAGGACTTCGAGAGCTACACGGCGGGCGCTCTGAGCGGCCAGAACGGCTGGTTCACGCTCAGCGGAAGCAGCAGCGCTCAGGTGTATGCGGACAACGGCCCGGGCGCATCCGGCGGCCAGTGCGCCAGGCTGGACAATGCGGCCGGCAGCGGAATCCGTCTCATCAGGCGAATCGGCAACCTCGTCGGGACGGACAAGATCCTCAACATCCAGTACGACATCCGGAACCTGACGAACCACTCCGGCATGTCGCCCACCACCATACGCGTTCGCGTGCTCGACAACTCGAACGGCATCCAGTACTGGCCGTCCATAGACAACATGCACTACGACGGCGGCGGCGACCCCGGCTGTCAGGCGCAGGTGAGCGACGGGAACCAGAAGAACATCTGGGCGACCGGTGGGCCCGCCTGGCATGACACGGGGTGGCACACGGTGGCGTGGCGTCTCAACTATGCGACGCGCACGTTCACGGGGGTGCGCTTCGACGGCAGGGAGTACCCGCAGTTCAACTACTACTTCAAGTATTCGCCGGGCTACGCCGCCACCGCGGATGCGCTGGAGCTGAACCTGACAGGCCCGGACGGCAACAACGACGTATGGGAGGTGGACAACGTCATCCTGACCAGCACGCCCGTGCCGCAGCCGATTCCCATCGGCACGGCGAAAGGCCTCGCGGACGGCACGGCGGTCGAGGTTCAGGGGGCCATCACCGCGGCCTTCGGCGGCGACGCGGCTCCGAAGTTCTACGTGCAAGAGCAGACCACGCGCACGGGCATTCAGGTGCGCTGCGGCGGGTATCTGCCGGACCTGCTCCTCTCGGCGCCATTCGCGGGGCAGATGGCGACGGACGAGGCAACTCACGAGCGCTACATCCAGATGCCGGGCGACTGGAACACGACCGGCGCGCGGTCCACCCGCACCGTCGCGCTCACTCTGGACGATCTGGGCGGGGAGGCCGCCGGTCTGCAGGAGGGTGTGCATCTGGGGCTGGGGCTGAACAACGTGGGAACGCTGGTGAAATCGTGCGGCACGGTGACCGGCAAGGGTGCGGACAACAGCTATGTGTATATCACCGATGGGTCGGGGGTGAGCGACGGAGGCGAGTACGCGGGCGTTCGCGTGGATCTCAGCGCCATCGCGGCCGCGTCGCGTCCGAACCTTGCCGCCGGAAGCTTCGTCATCGTGACCGGGATATCGAGCGTGTACGAGCAGGGCGGCAGCTACTGCCGCACCATCCGGGCCCGCTCGGCGGCGGACATCTCGGTGGCCCTGGCGCCGTAGTTCGCTCGCACCGGGAGGGTGAGGCTCCCGCCGAACCGCAGGCCGCGGCTCAGCAGGAGCTTCGCGCTCCCGCAAGGAAGTGTTCTACAATGGACATCCCTCGCATCTTCAACATCACTGAGAGCGCTCACCGCATCCACAACCCGATCACGCCCGAGAAGCTCGCGACTCTCGGCGCGGCGCTGCGTCTGGAACCGGGGACCCGTGTGCTCGACCTCGGCAGCGGTTCGGGGGAGATGCTGTGCACCTGGGCGCGCGATTATGGCATCACCGGCACCGGCATCGACCTGAGCCAGTTGTTCACCGAGCAGGCGAAACTGCGCGCGGTGGAACTCGGCGTCGCCGACAGGGTCAGGTTCATCCACGGCGATGCCGCCGGCTATGTCTCGGACGAGAAGGCCGGTGTGGCGGCCTGTGTCGGGGCAACCTGGATCGGCGGGGGTGTCGCCGGCACCATGGAGCTTCTGGCGAAGAGCCTGCGGGACGGAGGGATCATCCTCATCGGCGAGCCCTTCTGGCGGCAGATGCCGCCGTCGGAAGATGTGGCGAGGGGGTGCGGCGCCCACGCGATCTCCGATTTCGTCATGCTTGGGGAACTTCTCGCGTCTTTCGGCCGCCTGGGCTATGACGTCGTCGAAATGGTTCTGGCCGACCAGGACGGCTGGGACAGGTACGAAGCGGCGAAATGGCTTACCATGCGCCGATGGCTCGAAGCCAATCCCGGCGACGAGTTCGCGAAGGAGGTTCGGGCCCAACTGACCACGGAACCCGAGCGCTACGCCGCCTACACGCGTGAGTATTTGGGCTGGGGTGTGTTCGCGCTGATGCGACGGTGATGTAACGATGGGGCGGTGATGCCGCGCTGACGCGGTGATGCCGCGCTGACGCGGTGATGCCGCGCTGACGCGGTGATGCCGCGCTGACGCGGTGATGCCGCGCTGACGCGGTGATGCCGCGCTGACGCGGTGATGCC
>JAGVUD010000154.1 GCA_019136435.1 Armatimonadota bacterium
TTTTCGAACGGCTCAGAAAATGGCTAAGCAAACACGCGCAAGAGCATCGTACATCCTGATGTCTCCGAGAAAGGTCCGGCTTGTGCTGGAGCTTGTGAGGGGCAAGTACGTGGATGAGGCGGCGGCTATTCTGCGAGCGACGCCCAACCGCGCCGCGCAGGTGGTCGGCAAGCTGGTGAAATCGGCGGCTTCGAACGCCGAGGCGAACCTGGGCGTGCCGCGGGACTCGCTTAAGGTCAGCGGCTGCTTTGCGGATGCGGGCCCCACCCTGAAGAGAATCCATCCGAGGGCGATGGGGCGGGCGTACCGGATCATCAAGCGCACCAGTCACATCACGGTGATGGTCGAGGAGACTGAGCCCAAGCCGAGTACCCGCAAGCTGGCCCGCACCGTCGGGCGCGGCGAAGCGAAGGGGCGGCGTCAGGGCAAGCCAGAGGCCGCTGAGAAGCCCGCGCGCGGCGCGAAAGCTGTGCCGGCCGAGCCGAAGGAAGAAGTGAAGGAAGAGGCTGCCGGGCAGACGGCGGCTGTTGAAGAAGAAGCCCCGCAGGCTGCCGAAAGCACGCCGGAGGCTTCTGAGGCGCCCGCAGCCGAAGAGCAGGGCGCTGAAGCTTCGGAAGAGACAGGCGGCGATGAGCCGGCCCAAAAGGGAGACGAGTAGTTGGGTCAAAAGATACATCCCATCGGACTGCGTATCGGCATCAACCGCGAGCCCGACAGCAAGTGGTTCGCCGACAAAGAGTTCCCGGCATACCTTAAGGAAGACCACGACATCCGGACGTTCATTCGCAAGAAGCTGGCGCAGGCCGGCATCTCCCGGGTGGAGATCGAGCGTGCCGCGAACCGGGTCACCGTGACGCTGTTCACCGGAAAGCCGGGCATCGTTATCGGACGGGGCGGCAAGGGCATTGATGAACTGCAGTCGCAGATCAGCCGCCTGATCAAGAAGCCTGCGCACGTGTCGGTGACGGAGATCAGGGTGCCGGATTTGGACGCGCAGCTTGTGTCGGAGAACATTGCCGCTCAGATCGAGCGCCGCGTCGCCTACAAGCGCGCGATGCGCCAGGCGATTCTGAGGGCGATGCGCCTGGGAGCGAAGGGCATAAAGGTGCGCTCGGCGGGACGTCTGGCGGGGTCCGAAATGGCCCGCGTGGAGATGGACAAGCAGGGCAAGATTCCGCTGCATACGCTTCGCGCGGACATTGACTACGGTTTCTCGGAAGCCGCCACGACATACGGCAACATCGGCGTCAAGGTGTGGATCTACCGGGGCGACATACTCAAGAATGAGGTTCGCAAGGATCCGGACTATGTGTCTGCCCCGCGTGATCGCTACGGGCCGCGAGAGGGCGGGCCGGGCGGCTATGGCCGCAGGCCGGGCGGCGGCGGATACGGCGGGCCCGGACGGGGCCGGCCGCAGGGCGGCGGCCGGACGCAGGGCGGTGGCCGCGGAGGCAGGAGATAACGACCCATGTTGATGCCTAAGAAAGTTAAGCACCGCAAGCACCATCGGGGTTCGATGGCGGGCAAGACGATGTCCGGTGTCGAGATCAACTTCGGCGACTACGGGCTTCAGGCGCTCGAGCCGTGCTGGATGACCAGCAACCAGATCGAGGCAGCCAGGGTCGCCATGACAAGGCATGTGAAGAGGGGCGGGCAGGTGTGGATTCGGGTTTTCCCGGACAAGCCTGTTACGAAGAAGCCCGCCGAGACCCGCATGGGCAGCGGCAAGGGTGCGCCCGAGTCGTGGGTTGCGGTTGTGAAGCCGGGCAGAGTGCTTTTCGAGATGTCCGGGGTTCCCGAGACGCTCGCGAAGGAAGCCCTGCTGCTGGCGGCGCACAAGCTGCCGATAAAGACCAGGTTTATAACCAAGCAGACGATAGGAGAAATGCTTGAAGAAAGCGGAGTTGCGTAAGAACGTGCGCGAGGCGACGGACGCTGAGCTCGAGAAGATGCTCGCCGACACGCGCAAGGAGCTGTTCCACTTCTGCTATCAGCGGTCCACGAAGCAGCTCGAGAAGGCTCACCGAATTCGCGAGAGCCGCAAGCATATCGCGCGGATTTTGCAGGCGCAGGCCGAGCGGGCTAAGGCGCGGGAGGCAGGTATCTGATGGAAACAACGTCTGAGGTCCGCGGGCGGCGGAAGGTCCGGCAGGGAGTAGTCGTCGGCGACAAGATGGACAAGACTGTCATCGTCGAGATCAAGACGCTGGTGCGGCATCCGCTGTACGGCAAGATTATTCGCCGGAGCACCAAGTTCAAGGCGCACGACGAGAACAATGAGGCGGGCGTCGGGGACACCGTCGAGATTATGGAGTCGCGGCCGATTTCCAAGGAAAAACGGTGGCGAATGGTACGGGTGGTCGAGAAGGCCAAGTAGTCTTGCCCGGGCTGCCGCGGGGCCGTTTTCGGGCGGCCGAAGCGCCGGGGCAATGAGCGAGCAATAGTTCTATGATTCAGCAATACACAAGATTACGAGCAGCCGACAACTCCGGGGCGCGGGTGCTGATGTGCATTCGGGTTATGAAGGGGAGCGCGCCGAGATACGCCCGCGTGGGCGACGTCATCGTGTGCGCTGTCAAGCAGGCGGCGCCCGGATCGGCTGTCAAGAAGGGCGAAGTCGTCCGGGCAGTTGTCGTGCGGACATCGCGGCCTGTGAGGCGGGATGACGGCTCGACGCTCAAGTTCGACGAGAACGCCGCAGTTCTCATCAACCCCCAGGGCGAGCCGCGGGGCACGCGCATTTTCGGGCCTGTGGCTCGCGAGCTTCGCGAAAAGAACTATATGCGGATAGTATCGCTTGCGCCGGAGGTTCTCTAAGCTGGGCGCCGGGCCCGTGGAAATCACGACATGAGAAAGAAACAGGACAAATTTGAAGGGCATATGCGCCTGAAGAGAGGCGATGAGGTCGTGGTGCTGGCCGGGAAGGACAGGGGCAAGCGCGGCAAGATCGTCGAGGTCGAGCCTGACAAGGGCTTTGTCTACGTCGAGGGGGTCAACATCCAGGTGCGCCATCAGCGGCCGCGCCAGGCGACCCGCGCCATGCCGCAGACGCAGACCGGGCGGATCGAGCGCCCGGGCCCGCTTCATCGCAGCAAGGTGATGCTGGTTGACCCGCAGAGCGGCAAGCCCACGAAAGTCGCGATGGGCCGCACCGCTGACGGAAGGCGGGGGCGCATCAGCAAGCGTTCCGGAGAGTTCATAGACGATGTCTGAATCCAAGAAGCAGAAAACCGAAGCGCCCGCGGGCGGGGCGAAGGCCGAGAAGGCTGCCGCCAAAGGGTCTAGAGGCAAGCCCACGGCCGAAAAGGCTGCGGCAAAGCAGCCGCAGGCGCCCGCCGCGCCTCCGAGGCTCAAGGTCCGCTACCACGGGGAGGTAGTCCAGGCGCTGCGCGACCGCTTCCAGTATGACAATGTGATGCGGGTGCCGAGGCTCGTGAAGGTTGTCGTCAACATGGGCGTCGGGCAGGCGATCACGGATGCGAAGGTGCTGGACGGCGCGGTCAGCGATATGGCCGTGATCACGGGTCAGAAGCCCGCAATCACCCGCGCCCGCAAGTCCATCTCGAATTTCAAGCTGCGCGAAGGAATGCGCATCGGCTGCAGGGTCACCCTGCGCGGTGACAGAATGTGGGAGTTTCTGGACAAGCTCTTCCACCTCACGTTGCCTCGCGTCCGGGACTTCGGCGGAATCTCGCCGGACTCGTTTGACGGCCGTGGTAACTTCGCCATGGGTATGAAAGAGCAGCTCGTATTCCCAGAGATAGACTACGATAAGATTGACCGCATACGCGGGCTGAATGTGGCCATAGTGACCACCGCCAGAACGGATGAGGAAGGGCGAGCCCTGCTTGCGGCGTTGGGCTGCCCGTTCCGGGAGGTTTAACCGAGCACCATGAGCAAGCACACCGCCGACACAATTCGCAACGTGGCGCTGGCAGGCCAGAGGGGAGCCGGCAAGACTTCGCTCGCCGAGATGCTGCTGTTTACGGGCAAAAGCATAGACCGGCTGGGCCGCGTGGACGACGGGACGTCAACCTGCGACTTCGACCCGGATGAAGTACAGAGGAAGATGACGATCTCGACCGCCGTTGCGCCCGTCGAATGGGGCAAGGTGAAGGTCAATCTCCTCGACACCCCGGGCTACTCAGATTTCGTCGGTGATGTGGCGGGAGCCATGGCCGTCGCCGAAGCCGCGCTCATTGTTGTGGACGCGGTCGGCGGGGTAGAGGTCGGTACTGAGACGGGCTGGGATTACTCCAGGGGCTGCATGACGCGTGCCTTCTTCATCAACAAGATGGACCGCGAGAACGCCGATTTCTACCGGGTGCTCGGCGCACTGCGTGAGAGATTCGGCAACAAGGTCGTCGCGCTGCAGATGCCGATTGGCAGCGAGGACAGCTTCGAGGGGGTTGTTGACCTCGTTCATATGATGGCATTCAAATGGGAGGGCGGCAAGATGACCGAGGGCGATGTCCCCGCGGATCTGGCCGACCGGGCGCAGGAGCTGCGCGAGTCCCTTATCGAGGCCGCGGCTGAATCGAGCGACGAACTCATCGAGAAGTACTTCAGCGAGGGTACGCTGAGCGATGACGAGATCATCACCGGAGCGCATGCCGGAATGAAGAACGGTTCGTTCTGCCCGGTGTTCTGCGGCTCGAGCGGCAAGACAATCGGTGCTGAGACATTGCTCGGGGTTATTGCCGAGCAGTTCCCGTCGCCGGCTGATGCTCCGGCGCGCGAGGGACACAAGCCCGACTCAGAGGCTGGCGACAGCCGTTCGACCGCGGATTCCGCGTTCTCGGCTATAGTGTTCAAGAGTACGGCGGACCCGTACGTCGGCAAGTTAACGTACTTCCGTGTTGTGAGCGGCGAGGCCAGGTCGGATTCGCACATGTGGAACGCGACCAAGGGCCATGAAGAGCGCGTCGGACAGATTTACTTCCTGAAAGGCAAGCAGCAGGAAGCCACCAGTTCAATACCGGCGGGGGATATCGGCGCGGTTGCGAAGCTGACCAACACGATTACGGGTGACACGCTCTGCGACAAGGCGAGCCCGATTGTGTTTACGTCCATCGCGTTTCCAGAGCCTGTCTATTCGCTGGCAATCTCTGCGAAGAGCAAGGCGGATGAGGACAAACTCGGGCCGGCGCTCGGCAAGCTCGCCGACGAGGATCCGACGTTCCGGTTCCACCGCGAGCAGGAGACGGGCGAGACGCTGATCAGCGGGCTCGGCGAAGCTCACGTTGACATCATTATTGACAGGCTCAAGAGGAAGTTCGGCGTCGGGGTCGACTCCTCGACCCCGCTGATTCCGTATCGCGAGACGATACAGACAAGCGCAAAGGCGCAGGGCCGTCACAAGAAGCAGACGGGCGGCCGGGGCCAGTTCGGCGATTGCTGGGTCGAGTTCGAGCCGCCCGTAGTGGACATTAGAGCGAAGGTCTACGACGGCTCGTTCCATCCGGTGGACTCGTCCGAAATGGCGTTCAAGCTTGCGGGCGTGGCGGCGCTGAACGCGGCGGCGCAGAAGGCGCATCCTGTTCTGCTCGAGCCTATCGTCAAGGCCGAAGTTACCGTGCCTGACGAGTATATGGGCGATATCATCGGCGACCTGAATGGCAAGCGGGGCCGCATCCTCGGGATGGAGCCGACCGGCGATGGCAGGCAGGTTGTGCGGGCCCTGGTGCCGCTTTCCGAGATGCAGCGGTACGCGATAGACCTCAAATCTATCGCACGCGGCAGGGGATCGTTCATAATCGAGCACGGGCACTACGAAGAGATGCCGGCGCAGTCGGCGCAGGCGGTCATCGACAACGCGAAGAAGGCCCAGGCTTCCGACGAGTAGTTTTATTGAAGGCGGCGGCCGCGCGGGATGCATTTCCCGGCGATAGCGGCGGCCGCTGGAGCAGACGAGAAGACACGCGACAACAGGAGCAATAGCTTTTGGCGAAACAGTCCTTAATTGAAAAGGCGGCGAGGAAACCCAAGTTTAAGGTGCGGGCATACCATCGCTGCAGCATCTGCGGCCGCCCCCGCGGCTTTATCCGGCGCTTCGGTATCTGCCGGGTCTGCTTCAGGGAAATGGCCCACAACGGCCTGATCCCGGGCGTCCGCAAGGCGAGCTGGTAGGAGATACTCATGCCCGTTACAGATACAGTTGCAGACCTGTTGACCCGCATTCGCAACGCAAATCGCGCGCTGCACGATCAGACGAATGTGCCGACATCGAAGCTGAATCTCGAGATTCTACGGATTCTGCGCGACGAGGGGTACATCCGCGGCTTCGAGGCTGTTGAGAGCGAAGGGCCTGAGGCGATGACCCGCGTCCAGCTCAAGTACATCGGATCGAAGCGCGAAAGGGTGCTGAACGGCCTCAAGCGCGTGTCGAAGCCGGGGCTGCGCGTCTATAAAGGCAAAGCCGACGTTCCGCGCGTGCTGAAGGGGCTGGGAATCGCCATCGTCTCGACCTCGCGGGGTCTCATGACCGATCGCGCGGCCCGTGACCTGGGCGTCGGGGGCGAGGTTCTGTGCCTCGTCTGGTAAACACGAGAGGTTAAGTTTATGTCACGCATTGGACTCATGCCCATAGCCCGGCCCGCCGGCGTTAAGATAGAAGTCGGTCCGGAGAATCAGGTGACGGTCGAAGGACCGAAGGGCACACTGACACGCGCCCTGTGGCCGCATGTCACAATAGCCGTTGAGGATGCGGCGGTCCGGGTTGAGCGCGCAAGCGATGAGCGCGAGCACCGGGCGATGCACGGCCTCACCCGCACGCTTCTGAGCAACATGATCGTGGGCGTCAGCAGCGGCTACGAGAAGGTGCTTGCGATCGGCGGGGTGGGGTACAGGGCCGCGCTCGAAGGCAAGGAGCTTGTCCTGACGGTGGGCTATTCGCATCCCGTCCGGGTCAAGCCGCTCGATGGCGTGGAGTTCGAGATTGGCCAGGAGGTGGGAACGCGCGAGCCGCTGATCACCGTCCGCGGCATTGACAAGGAGAAGGTCGGCCAGCAGGCGGCCGAAATCCGCAAAGTGCGCCCGCCCGAGCCTTACAAGGGCAAAGGCATTCGCTATCGCGGCGAGAGGATTCGCAGGAAGGCCGGCAAGGCCGGTAAGGCGGGCGCTTAGTAGAGGGCCCGCGAGAGCGGCGTGTGGCCGCTCGCTAGCTTTCGAGCAAGGATCAAATGGACGAGAAACACGAGAAGAGAATACGGCGCCATCGACGAGTGCGAAAGAAGGTCTCGGGCGACTCCGCGCGGCCGCGTCTGAACGTCTTCCGCAGCCTGAGTCACATATACGCTCAGATCATTGACGATGACGCAGCCACGACCCTTGTGAGCGCTTCGTCGGCTGAGAAGGAGTTGCGGTCGCTCGGCAGCGGCGGCAATCTGAAAGCGGCGGAGGCGGTCGGCAAGCTGATTGCCGAGCGCGCGAAGGCCGCGGGAATCGAGGCGGTGCGCTTCGATCGGGGCGGCTACCAGTTTCATGGCCGGGTCAAGCGCCTGGCCGACGCCGCCCGCGAAGCAGGGCTGAGGTTTTAGGAGACCCATACCATATGGCAAAGATCAATCCCGACACCCTTGATCTGACCGAACAGGTGGTGCGAACGAACAAGTGCCAGAAGACGCACAAAGGCGGACGGACCATGAGTTGGAACGCCCTCGTTGCCGTTGGGGACTACAACGGGCATGTGGGCGTCGGTCTGGGCAAGGCGCGCGCTATTCCGGACGCAATCCGTAAGGGCGTTGAGGCAGCCAAGAAGAACATGATGAGGGTGCCGGTCGTCGGCAGCACGATCCCGCACGAAGTCAACGCTCACTGGGGCTCCAGCGAGGTTGTTATGCGGCCTGCATCGCCGGGAACCGGCGTGGTTGCGGGCGGCGCGGTCCGGCCCATCCTCGAGCTTGCCGGCGTCAAGGATGTTCTCGCCAAATCGCTGGGTTCGCGCAACGCGATCAACACGGCGTGGGCGACGCTCGAGTGCTTCCGGGCGTTCAAGCGCGCGGGAGAGGTCAGCGAGGCCAGGGGAATCGCTGTCGAGGAGATGGTGCCCTGGATGCTCACACAGAGCGCTGTGGAAGAGTCCGCCGATGAGGCTGACGCGTCCGAAGGCGAGGCGGCCGGGGACGGGGCTGTCGAGACTGTTGAGAACACTGCTAGCGAGGTCGCCAATGCTGAAAATCAGGCTTAAGAAGAGCCCGATCGGCTACGAGAAGAGCCAGGGCAAGACCGCCGTGGCGCTCGGCCTGGGGCGGCTGAACTCCGAGGTGGAGCAGGAGGACACTCCCGTCATCCGGGGGATGATCCGCAAGATCAGCCACCTCGTCGAAGTGGAAGTGATTGATGACGCGGGCGGAGCAGATTCCGCCAGGGAGTCCTGACTTGGATATCCACGATCTGTCCCCGGCTCCGGGGTCCAGAAAGAAGCGAAAACGGATCGGCCGGGGCATCTCGGCGGGGCAGGGCAAGACCTGCGGCCGGGGGCACAAGGGCGACAAGGCGCGCGGTCAGAGCAAGATCGGCTTTGAGGGCGGTCAGACCCCGCTGCATCGCCGTCTGCCTCGCCGCCGCGGCTTCACCAACGTGTTCCGCAGAGAGATGGCCGAGGTCAATGTCGGCCAGCTCGAGCTTCTGGACGCGAACACGGAAGTGACTCCCGAGGTTCTGCTCGAGAAGCGCATCATCCGGAAGGTTCTTGCGGGCGTCAAGGTTCTCGGCGAGGGCAAACTGACGAAGGCGCTCACGGTTCATGCGAACGCGTTCTCGAAGGGCGCGGTAGCGAAGATCGAGGCTGCGGGCGGCAAGGCCGTTCTTCTGGGCGGCGGCGAGCTTCCGCGCAGCGAGGCGGAATCGGCTGAGGCCGCTCCCGAAGCGGCGGAGGCCCCTGAAGCCGATGCGTCGGCGGACGAAGGTCAGGCGGAGGCCTAGATTAGATGCTGAGCAAGGTCGCGCAGGCGGTCAAAATATCGGATCTGAAGAACCGCATCCTGTTCATGTTCGGGATGTTCGCTGTATATGTTCTCGGACTGCACGTGCCGATTCCCGGCATTGATCAGGAGGCCATGAACCGGCTGGTCGAGAGCAGTTCGGCACTGGGACTGCTTGATGCGTTCTCGGGCGGGGCGTTCCGCAAGTTCACCATTCTTGCGATGGGGATCATGCCGTACATCAACGCCTCCATTATCATGTCGCTCTTGACCATGGCGGTTCCTCAGCTCGAGGCCCTGCAGAAAGAGGGCGAGACCGGGCGCAAGCAGATCGCGCAGTACACGCGCTATCTTACGCTCGTGCTGGCTCTGGTGCAGGCGGCAGGCGTGAACGCCATGCTCAAGGCGAACGGGATTCTGACGGCGAGCTT
>JAGVUD010000401.1 GCA_019136435.1 Armatimonadota bacterium
CACCCAGTAGTCTCCAGTCCAGTCGTTGTGCACCACGACCTGCTCCACGGCGTCCAGCGAAATGTTAAGCGTCGCTGATCTCAGGCCGTGGCCCTGCACATGCTCGATGCGGTACCAGTAAGTGTACAGGCCCGGGCCGGGTTCGGTGATCGCCTGCGAGACCCGTGCGGTCCACGCGCCGGTCACGACCGTTTCCACATCTTGCCAGACCTCTGGAACCAGTTCGGTTCCGCCCGGCAAGGTCCGGGGCAAGAACTGGGCAGAACCCATATTCGCGGATAGAAGCAGCAGCACCGAGGCCACCATGCACCAGATAAGTCTCATCGTCGTATCCTCCATGTCAGTACGGTGCAAGAATCGTGCCAAAGCGCACGGCCTGAACCATTGATTCACTCGACATTTGACAACTGGCTGCCCGTCTGTCCGAAGGAATTGCTGCCGCCTGGGGAGAAGCTTCAAGCGCTACATCAGCACGACATGGAGGAACTCTTGCGTATACCTGAGATTCACAAGCTTTGTCTCGCAGTCGCGGCTGTTGGCCTCTGCGCCAGCATCGCCGCCGCCGGCCCAACGGCCAGCAAATACAAGCCGAACATCGGCGATTTCAAGATCGGCGTACAGTCCTACTCGTTCCGCGGCCATACGTTCGAAGAGGCCGTGCAAAAGTCCCGTTCCTTCGGGCTCACCTACATCGAAGGGTATCCCGGGCAGCGCCTGAGCGCGTCCATGCCCGACGTTTCGTTCGGTCCCGGCGCGTCTCCCGAAGCGCTTGCGCTGGCGAAGAAGGTTCTCAAGAACAACGGCGTCAAGCTGTACAACTTCGGGGTGGTGGGCCTGCCGAACAACGAAGCCGAATGCCGCAAGGTCTTCGACTTCGCAAAAGAGATGGGCATTCAGGTCATCACGTCCGAGCCCGAAGACGCGGCGTGGCCTATCGTTGAGCGCCTGACGAACGAATACAAGATCAAAGTCGCCATCCACAACCATCCGAAGCCCAGTCACTACTACGATCCGCTGTTCACGCGCAATGTGCTCAAAGGCCTGAATGCCAACATCGGCGCCTGCCCGGATGTCGGGCACTGGACGCGCAGCGGGTTCGACGCAGTGAAGTCGCTGACGCTCGTGAACGGGCGCATCCACGCGGTGCATCTCAAAGACCTGTCGAAGACGAACGGCGGCTACGAGGATGCCGTGCTCGGTGAGGGCGTCATCAACCTGCCGGGCGTGTTCGAGGAACTCAAGCGGCAGAAGTTCGACGGCGTCATCGCGCTCGAGTTCGAATCGGGCCAGCCCGATCCGACTGCGCAGGTGGATGCCTGCATCAAGTATCTCAGGAAGCTCCTTGGCGGCAAGTAGCCCTTTCCGCGCCCTGCTGGTACGCATCATGGTCCTCGCGGCCGCGGTGAGCTTGGTCGCGCCTCTGGCGCGGGCTGACGGCGCCCCGGCCGCGGACGGGTTCGCCGTGCGGGGCATCAAAGGGCTCTGGTGGGACGGAATCGAGAAGTACCGGCTCGCGCTGCCCTGGCTTGCCGGGCACAAGCTCAACTTCCTGATGTTCTGCTACACGTCGTTCCCGGCGAGCGGCAAGGACTGGCGCTCCGATTACACCGCCGAAGAGATGCGGCAGATGGGGGACCTCTCCATCGAGGCGCGCAAACTCGGCGTAAATCTCTGCCTCTCGTTCAACCCGGCCATCTGGAGCAACCCGCCGCTCGTGCACTCCAGCGAAGAGGACTACCAGACCATCCTTCGCAAGGTCAAGAGCGTGCATGCGCTCGGCATCAACTGGTTCGCCCTGTGCCTGGACGACATCAACCGCGCGCTGACACCCGCCGACAGTGAGCGCTTCGGGAACCTCGAAACAGCGCAGGTGCACCTGGTCAACCGTCTCTGGGACGATATGAAGAGCCTCAGGCCGCGGCCGAAGCTCATCTTCTGCCCGAGCGCCTACACCACGCGCGACATGCTCGCGCACCAGGACTACATCAAGGCGATCGGGGCGGGAGTGGCCAGGGACGTCCGCATCTTCTGGACGGGGCCGGAGGTTTGCTCGCCCAGGATCACCGCCGCCGATGCGAACCGGGTTGCCGGGTGGCTGCGCCGCAAGCCGTTTGTCTGGGACAACTACCCGGTCAATGACATGTGTCCGTGGAGGCCTCTCGTCGGGCCCGTTCGCGGCCGCGCGGCCGATCTCGCGGGCGCGGTTTCCGGCTTCATGGCCAACCCGATGAAGCAGTGGCACGCCTCAACGCTGCCTCTTGCCTCTCTCGCGGAGTATCTGAACGATGCCGTCGGCTACCGCCCGGAGGCGGCCCGCAGGCGCGTCATCGAGTCGTACCCCCATGGTGATCGCCGGGCGGTGGGCCTGCTGTTCGATCTGTATGGCTCGTCCTTCTGGGGCGAAGCGGCTTTCCCGCCGGTTCCGAAGCCCGCCGATCGCCGCGAGGCCGGCAGGCTGCTCGGCCGCTATCGCGTGCTGCGCGCGGAGCTTGCCTCACGGCCGAATCTGGCGCCGCTCTACGAAGACGTGTCTCCCACGCTCGAGATGGACATCCGCGACCTCGAGCGCCAGGCGGCCATCACCGGCGAGGATAGCGGCCTGCTGATGCCCGGCGACCGGTTCTCGGGCGGAGGCGCGGAAGTGTACGCGCGCACCCATCGCGGGCGGTGGGTCGGCTATGTCTATGCCGCGCCCACCGGCAAAGACACGATCAGGGCGAAGTTCCTGATCGAGGGCAGCCCGCCCGCCGCGGCAGAGCTACGCCTTCAGGCGCTGAACGACGACAGCGGCAAGGCGCCTCGCATCAGCGTCAAAGTCAACGATGCGGTGGTCTTCGAAGGGACGTCGCCGTTCAACAGCGCCGATTTCTCCGAACGCAGGCTCCCCATTCCCGCCGGGGCGCTCAAGCAGGGAACCAACGTGCTGGCGATATCTAATATCGAGCCCGCGGGAACTCTCGGAATGCCTCCCTGGTTCATGGTTTCGGAGGCGGAGGTCATTGCGGTTTCGGGCAACTGATCGTTTCCGTGTGGGGGCAGAAGCAGAGTTTTCATCAACCGAAAGGAATCAATATGTCTGAAGCAGCAGCAGTCACCGAAGCAGCATTCGAGCAGGAAGTCCTGCAGTCCGATGTCCCCGTCCTCGTGGATTTCTGGGCGACCTGGTGCGGACCCTGCCGGCAGATAGCTCCGGTCATTGACGAGATCACCGCGGACTACGAAGGAAAGATCAAAGTCCTCAAGGTGGATGTGGACGCGGAGCGCTCGCTTGCCATCAAGTACGGCATCCAGAGCATCCCGACCCTCGCTCTCTTCAAGGGCGGCGAGCTTGCCGATCAGGTCATCGGGGCGCTCCCGAAGGCCCAGATCACGGCCCGGATAGACAAGCTTCTCTGAGGTCTCTGGATCCTCCGCCCGTTTGTCAGTGCTTCGGGGCTTCTTTTCGCCCCGAAGCACCCTCACAAACGCCCCGAAGCGCCGCCGCACCGGTCTCTCGCTGACGGCCGAATCGCCGCTCGACTCCGGTGGCCCCATGATACACCCACTCGGGCCTCCGGGCAAGGCGGGTTTGCGGGCCCAGGCAGAGACGCCCACGAGGGGCTATGCTACCGGCGATCGTGGTGCCCAGGGCCTTGTGCCCGTTATTCGGGCGTCGGCTTTTTTGCCGGCTGCGTTGACGCGGCCGCGGCTGTTCCGTATAATTGCCGGGATGCAGTCCCGGCCTGGCGCCGGCACTGTAACTCAAAGGAACAGGCCGGGTATTCCATATCCTTCTCTGGCGCCGCCGGCAGGCATGCTTTGCATCCAGCGCCCGGGAGTTGCGCAGGAGGCACACACAACTTGGCAAGCGTCACCCTCAAGAACCTCGTCAAGACGTTCAAGAACGTCTACGCCGTCAACGATGTTTCACTCGAGATCAGGGACAAGGAGTTTCTTGTCCTCGTCGGCCCGTCCGGGTGCGGCAAGACAACCGCGCTGCGCTGCATCGCCGGTCTCGAGGAAGCCACCGACGGCGAGATACTCATCGGAGACCGCGTCGTTAACGACGTCTCCCCCAAAGACCGCGACATCGCGATGGTCTTTCAGAACTACGCGCTGTACCCGCACATGAGCGTTTACGACAATATGGCGTTCGGGCTCAAGCTGCGGAAAGTCCCGAAAGACCAGATTCGCAAGCGTGTTGAAGAGGCCGCCGAGCTTCTGGGCCTGGGCGAGCTTCTGAACCGGAAGCCGAAGCAGCTCTCGGGCGGACAGAGGCAGCGCGTTGCGCTCGGGCGCGCCATCGTGCGCGAACCGAAGGTCTTCCTGATGGACGAGCCTCTCTCGAACCTGGACGCGAAACTGCGCGTGCAGACCCGCGCCGAGCTTATCAAGCTCCACAGGCGGCTGGGCATCACCACCATCTACGTCACCCACGACCAGGTCGAGGCCATGACCATGGGCGACCGGATCGCGGTCATGAAGGACGGGGTCGTGCAGCAGCTCGACACGCCGCTCGGCCTGTATCACAACCCGGTGAACATGTTCGTCGCGGGGTTTATCGGGACGCCGAGCATGAACTTCGTGGACGCCTCTCTGGCGAGCGCAAACGGCTCGGTCTTTGTGGACACCGGCGCCTTCAAGGTGCGGGTGCCCGACAGCAAGGCCGAGTCTGTCAAGAACGCCGTGGGCAAGCCTGTGGTGTTCGGCGTACGGCCGGAGGACATCTTCGACAGGAACCTGCACAGCCAGGTCACGCCGACAGAAGACAACAGCGTGAAGGCGACGGTGGATGTCATCGAGCCGATGGGCGCCGTGGTCACGGCATATCTGACGGCGGGTCCGCATGCGCTGGTTGCGACCATAGACGCCGATACGAAGGCGAAGGAAGCGGAGCAGATAGACCTGGTGCTCGACATGGAGCGAACACACGTCTTCGACAAGGAGACCGAACAGGCCTATTTCTGAGAGTGGAGCTGGTCTGCTGCCAGGCAGACCCCGGGTTCGGCACGGTTAGCCCGGCCACCCTCGATGTCAGGATAACGGCCGCCACTGTCAATCTCTGTCAGTGAAACAGCGGCGGCCGAAGAATTCTTGTCTTTTTTTCGATCCGCCTGGCTTGCGCAGGCTGGTGGAGAGGGGGCCGGGTGAACCCGCGCGTGATATCTGATGCCGGTGCGGCGCCAGGGGCGCCCGCGCGTCCGCCCGGCATCATCTTCATTCTGGCGGACGATCTGGGGTGGGGCGATCTCGGCTGCTACGGAAACCGCGATGTCCGCACCCCCCGCCTCGACCGCATGGCGGCCGAAGGTGTGCTGTTCACGGACTTTCACGTCGCCAGCCCGGTCTGCTCTCCCAGCCGGGCGGCTTTCATGACCGGGCAGTACCCCTCGCGCCTGCGCATCCACCACGCCATCGCCGACCCGCTCGGGCCC
>JAGVUD010000239.1 GCA_019136435.1 Armatimonadota bacterium
GGAAGTGGTCAACGCACTGAGACAGGCGTTCCCCCAGTTCGTGCCCGGAGACAACGTCATGAAGACCAGTCTCGACAACATCGGGGCGATCTTTCATCCGGCGGTGACCGTCCTCAATGCCGCAAGGATCGAAAGCACGAACGGGGACTTCGATTACTACACGGAGGGCATCACCCCTGCGGTATCTCGAATATTGGAGGGCATGGACGCCGAGCGGGTGCGGGTGGCCGAGGCGCTCGGTTTCCGGGCGCTTTCGGCGCGCGAGTGGCTCTATGTCGCTTACGACGCGGCGGGGCATACGCTCTACGAAGCGATGCGGGCAAACAGGGGCTACGACGGCATCAAAGCGCCCAAGACCGTCCATCACCGCTATATCAGCGAAGACGTCCCGATGAGCCTCGTGCCGATATCGTCGCTCGGGCAGCAGGTGGGTGTTCCGACTCCGGTAATAGACTCCATCATTCATCTCTGCTCCACGCTCCACGGGGTCGATTACCGGGCGCAAGGACGCACCGCGGAATCGCTCGGACTGGCGGGTATGACGCTCAAGGAGATCAGGCGGTTCGTTCTGGAGGGAGAGCCCGGCGACGGTGCGGCGTCTGGCGTCCCTGTCCCATTTCCGGGCGAAGCGGACTGTTCGGAGGATGGCGGCAGAACACCTGTTACGGCAAAGGAGACAGTCTAATGAAACACACAGTTATCGCCGGCGCGCTTGGGAACTGCGTCCACGTTGCGGGCGCTGTGAAGTTCCTGGCGGCTGCCGGGGAACTCGGATACAAAACCGTCTTTCTGGGCGCCGCCGTTCCCGTAGAGAGGATCATCGAAGCGATCGAGCGGGAGGACCCGGAGATCGTGGGCATCAGCTACCGGCTTACGCCGGAGGCCGGTGAGCGGCTTGCGTTGCAACTCAGCGACGCGCTTTCGGAGCGCGATCTGCTCGACCGGCGCTTCGTCTTCGGGGGGACGCCGCCCGTGTGTGCGGCAGTTGAGAAACTGGGCCTGTTCGAGCGCTGCTTCACGGGCCTGGAAGACCCGGATGAGGTCTGGCAGTACATCAGGGGCGAGGAGGCGCTCAGAGCCGGAAAGCCCGTGCGGCCCGCGGATGACCTCCTCGGCCGCCTTGAACAGAAGCGCCCGTTTCCTCTGCTGCGGCATCACTTCGGGCTGCCGCGCCTGAGTGAGACGATCGACGGGGTTCGCGCGATTGCCGAATCGCAGTGTCTGGATGTTATTTCCATAGCCCCGGATCAGAACGCGCAGGAGTGCATGTTCCGTCCGGACGAGATGGACCCGGCCGTGGACGGGGCCGGAGGGGTTCCCGTCCGGTCTTCGGAAGACCTTGGTGCAATATACCAGGCGAGCAGGCGCGGGAACCATCCGCTCATGAGAATCTACAGCGGCACACGGGATCTCGTTCAGTGGGCCGAGCTTGCTCAGCGGACGGTGCACAATGCGTGGGCTGCGATTCCGCTGTGCTGGTACAACCAGCTCGACGGCAGATCGCGCCGGCCGCCGGAGGAGTCCATCGCGGAGAACCAGGCTGCCATGCGATGGTGCGCCGAGCGCGGCATTCCCGTTGAGGTGAACGAGCCGCATCACTGGGCGCTGAGAGACGCGCACGACACGATTGCTGTTGTCGCGGCCTACCTTGCGGCTTACAACGCCCGCGCCATGGGGGTGCGCCGGTATGTTGCGCAGTATATGTTCAACACACCTCCCGGATTGGAGGGGGCGATGGACCTTGCGAAGGCGGCCGCTCAAATCGAGATGGTGGAGGGCCTGCACGGGCCGGAGTTTACCTCCGTTCGGCAGGTTCGCGCGGGTCTGCTGCACCTGTCGCCCCGGCTACTGCAGGCGAAGGGCCAGCTTGCGGCCTCCACAATGCTCGCGCTGGCGGTGAGGCCGCACGTCATCCACGTCGTCGGTTTCTGCGAAGGAGATCACGCGGCGGGTCCGGACGACGTTATCGAGAGCTGCGAGATTGTGAAAGGGGTGCTGAGGAACGCGTGGTGGGGCATGCCCGATATGCTCGGCTCTCCCGAAGTGCAGGAAAGAAAGAACCACCTTCTGTCCGAGGCCCGGCAGACGCTCGAAGCTCTGGCGGAACTGGCGGAAGCGGATGAAGACCCGCTGACCTCCCCGGCTGTCATTTCGAAGGCGATCCGCACGGGCGTGCTGGATGCGCCGCACCTGTCAGGAAACGAAGCGGCTGCCGGACTGCTGGTGACGCGAGTCATCGGCGGCGCGGTGGAGGCTGTTGACCCGGGCAGTGGAAAGCCCTTGCCGGAGCGGGCGCGGCTGAATGGCCTCGCGCACAAGCGGCCGAAGGGACGGGTTGCATGCTGATGACGCTGTCACCATTGCAGAGGGACCTTGTGGAGATGGGCGCGGCCCTGCTTGCGGCAGTTGCTGTTGCGGCGATCGCGCACAGGGCGCTGACGCTGGTCGCAGGCAGGCTGGAAGCCTCTGGCTCTACGGTCGCGGGTGATTCTGTCCGTCTGATGCGGCAGCCCGTTGCGCTGCTGATTCTGCTGTCGGGCCTCTACATGGCGGCGGCGCAGGTCAGCGGCGTCGCGAGCCTGGTGACGCGCCACGGCAATTACTTCGAGGTTCTTGCCGTGCTGATCGTGCTCGTCGGCCTGACAAAGGCCGCCAACCGGGCCGTCGTGTGGGTGTCACAACAGGATGGCCCGCTGTCGCATTGCGCTCATGCGAGCCTGCTCAGGAAGGTCGCCATCCTGGTCATATGGGTGCTGGGCACGATCCAGATACTGCTTGCTTTCGATATCAGGGTGACCCCGGCGCTGGCAAGCCTTGGCGTGGCTGGCCTTGCGGTTGGTCTGGCGTTGCAGGACACCCTGGCCAACCTGTTCGCGGGGTTCTACACCGTGGCCGACCGGAGTGTGAACGCTGGCGACTACATCAAGCTCGAGACAGGTGAAGAGGGCTTCGTCGAGGCGGTCGGCTGGCGGAATACCCGGATCCGTCTCTGGAGCAACAATATCGTCGTAATACCGAACGCGAAGCTTACTCAGTCGGTGATCACCAACATGACCCTGCCCGACCGCGTGCTGAGCGTCTATACGTGGTGCGGGGTCAGCTACGACAGCGATCTGGAGCGCGTTGAAGCCGTGGCGCTCGATGTTGCGCGCGATGTGCTTCAACGCTTCCCCGGGGGCGATCTCAGCTATGACCCGGTGCTGAGGTACAAGGAGTTCGCCGACTCGAACATCAACTTCGTGGTCATCTTCCGCGCTGAAGATGTCGGCAGTCAGTATCTGCTTCAGCACGAGTTCATCAAGGCTCTCCACAAGCGCTTCAAAGAGCAGGATATCGAAATCTCGTACCCCGTCCGCAAGGTCGTTACAAACAGCGCTCAGCAGGTTTCGCATGCCGCTGGCGGGGCGGGTCTTGCCGCCAGTGAGGGCGGCGCGGTGAACCGGACGGGGCGGGTTTGAAAGGCAGAAACCGGCGGCCTTTAGGATAAGACCGCCGTCTTGCCGTACGCCGGGGGCATCCCGTCGGGGCGCTGTCTGTTCGCAGTAGCCTGAGAACCTGGCGGCCTTGGAAACGATAGGAGTTCATAACAATGTCGGGAATAGTAGCAGTTGCACAACCGAACAAGCACCACAACCTGGTCAGCCGGATGGACCTGATCGGTCACAGAGGCCCTCTTGGCCGCGCGATTGTGCGGTACGGGCAGGCGACTCTGGGCGAGGTGCGCGGCGCTCCGCTCGGAATGTGGACGGGGCGGAAAGAGGGCTGCAGGGCAGCCTTCGACGGGGCGGTGTTCGACCGGGCGGGAGACGGGGAAAACGCCTGCGATGTCAGCCAGATGATTGAGGATGCTTTCGACAGGTCGGGCCCGGCGTTCCTGAGCCAGTTGGACGGACCCTTCGCTCTGGCCATCGCATGCGAGGACGGCGTGTTCGCTGCAAGAGATCCGATAGGGATAGCGCCCCTCTACTACGGTTTCAGGGACGGAGTGTTCTGCTGCGCCTCCGAGGCCAAGGCTCTGCTGGGCTGGGCATCCGAAGTCCGTGAGTTTCCACCGGGCCACTACTTCAGCCCGGAGGAAGGCCTGGTTCGGTTCGTGGATTCTGAACACAGGCCCGGCGAGTCCGAGGCGAACCCGGCGGGATCTCTGCTTGAGGCTCTTTCAGGCGCCGTCCTCAAGCGTGTGGCTCTTTCAGAGTCTCCGGCATGTCTGCTGTCGGGCGGCGTGGACTCGAGTATCATAGCGGCGATAGCGGCACGCGGCGCCGAAAGGCTCAAGACATTCGCCATCGGTCTTGACGGAGCGCCGGATCTTCGCTGCGCCCGGCAGGTTGCTGAACACATCGGCAGCGAGCATTTCGAGGTGCGGGTGAAGCCGGAGACGCTGCTGAGAGTTCTGCCCGACGTCATCTATCATCTGGAGTCCTTCGACGCGCTTCTTGTGCGTTCGAGCCTGACCAACTATCTGTTGTGCGGTGTGGTTTCGGACCATGCGGACGGCGTACTGTCGGGTGAAGGAAGCGATGAGCTGTTCGCCGGATATGACTACATGAAGCAGGTGCCCACAAGCTGCCTGAACGACGAGCTTGCGGACATTACGGGCCGGCTGCACAATACGGGCCTGCAAAGGGTTGACAGGTGTGCTGGCGCTCACGGGCTCAAGGCTTTTGTCCCGTTTCTCGACCCCGAAGTGCGCAGCCTCGCGCGATCGATGGGCCCGGACCTCAAGATACGGCGCGAAGACGGCGAAGCCGTGGATAAGTGGGTGCTTCGTCGCGCATCCGAGCCGCTTCTGCCGGATGGCATCGCCAGGCGGCCCAAAGCGAAGTTCTGGCAGGGGACAGGGGTTACGGACGTTATGGCCGGATATGCCGAGTCCCGGATCAGCGACGAAGCCTTTCGCCAGGCGCGGACGCTGAGCGACGGCACCGTGCTGAACACCAGGGAAGAGTGCCTGTACTACAACGTCTTTACCGGGCATTTCGGCCAGCTTGAGGACTACTCTCTTGTCGGGCGCACGAAGACCACACCCCCCGCGTGAGGGCTGCGCGGCGGGCGACGCCGTCGGCAGTTAAGTGCCGGAAATCTGACAGGTTTGTGGTCTGCCGGAGCGTACCTGTTCCCTTGCCTCGCGGCGCTGTGATAGAATAGCGCTCGCGGGCCCGGCCATTGCGAGCGGCGCAGGCGTAAGGGACCCGGCTGAGTGTAAACCCTATGCTTGTAGTTCAGAAATACGGCGGATCGTCCGTTGCCGATGCGCAGTGCCTGTGCGCTGTCGCGCGGAGGGTGGCGAAGACAAAGGAGAGGGCGGACGTCGCGGTAGTCGTTTCCGCCATGGGGAAGACGACCGACGGGCTCATCGCGCTGGCTCGCGAGAT
>JAGVUD010000454.1 GCA_019136435.1 Armatimonadota bacterium
GGAGGCCGTTGTGGACGCCGGGGCGGTGCGCTTCCGCCCGATGCTTCTGACCGCGGCGGCGGTTATGGTCGGCGCGTCGGTGATCCTGATGGACCCCATTTTCCAGGGGCTGGCGATATCCCTGATGGCGGGCGAGGTCGCCTCGACGCTGTTATCGAGGATGGCGGTGCCGGTGCTCTACTACATGAGCGAGAGCGGGAAGCTGTAGGGGCAGATCGGCAACCGGTGATCGGGAGGGAATGATATGAAACTTGCGCTGCTGGTGTTCACGCTTGGGCTTCCAGCGTTACTGTCGGTCATTGCCGCCTGTCCGGCCACGGCCGAGCGGACGCCGTTGAAGAAGCTCATTGAATACGGATGGGATACGCCCACGCCGGAGTTCGTGCGCGAGCACATCCGCGAGATGGAGATGAAGCCCTTCGACGGGATCATGTTCCGTACGCAAGGGCTCGATCACGCCTTCGACACGAAGCTCTGGGACGAGAAGGCTCTCAATAAGCAGACCGAGGTGCTGAAGGCAATCCGGTGGGGGAAGTTCACGGACAACTTCCTGGTGCTCTTCGCTGCCAACCAGCACGGCATGCAGTTCGCGAACGATGAACACTGGAATGTGATCGAGCAGAATCTCCGCGCTGTCTCGAAAGCCGTCAAAGACGGGCGCTGCGTCGGGGTGGTTTTCGACCCGGAGCCGTATGGCCCGAACCCCTGGCGCTGGCGCGAGAGCTACGGGCAACAGAGCTACGAAGAGGTCGCGGCGCTGGTGCGCAAGCGCGGCGAGCAGTTCATGCGAGCGTTGCGTTCCAGCAAGCCGGACATCAAGCTCCTGACCTTCTTCGGCATCAGCATGCCGCTACAGTTCCGGCCAGGGGATGACGTGGCGAAGGTACAGGCGGAGTGGCCGAACCACGACTGGGCGCTGCTTGTGCCGTTTGTGGAAGGCATCACCATCGCCGCCGCCCGCGACTCGGTGATTGACGGCAACGAAATGGCGTACTACTTCACCGGCCAGCAGGAGTTCGCCCGGAGCAGGCGGTTCATCGTTCACGACGCGCTGCATCTTGTGCAGCCGGGCAACGCAGCAACGGTTGCGCGCAACACGCAGGCCGGAATGTCCGTGTACCTCGACCAGGCGCTCGACCTGCGAACCGATCCCCAGCTCAGCCACTTCATGAGCCCGCGCGAGCGGCGGGATATGCTGGAGCATAACACGTACTGGGCGCTGGCGAGCTGCGACGAGTACACCTGGTTCTACAGCGAGCGGATGGACTGGTGGAACGGCAACATCCCCGCGGGGGTCGAGAGCGCGGTCAGGTCCGCCCGGCGCAAGATCTCGTCAGGGCAGCCGCTCGGGTTCGACATCGCGGCGAGTGTCACGGCGGCACGGGACAAACAGACGAAGGCGCAGGAGAAGTAGGACACGATCGAACACGGCTTCACAGCGATCCTGGACGGCTGGAAGCTGGCCGGGTGGCAGCAGATCGGGCCGCGGCGGTGATTCTGATGGACCCGATTTTCCAGGGGCTGGCGATCTCGCTGATGGCGGGCGAGGTCGCTTCGACGCTTCTGTCGCGCATGGCGGCGCCGGTGCTCTACTACATGAGCGAGAGCGGGAAGCTATGGGGGCACATCAACCCGTCGGGTCGGTATTCTGCAATCCACACAGGAGCGGTTTGATATGAAAGATTCTGTGCTTTTACTGTTGTTTGCGCTGATGGCCTTTCCGGCACAGGCCGCGCCCGCGTACAAACAGAGCACTCTGCATTTCAGCAATCTGCCGGAGATCGAAAGCATCTCTTTCAAGAGCGTCTTCCATGGCGCGAAATCCGCGGTCAACCGTCCTCTGACCGGCGGAGAGCCCGCATACGACTACAGCGTGCATATCATACGCGACGGCGACCGGTACCGGATGTACACGGGCGGGCGCTGGAAGAGACCGGGCATGGAGCGCGCCGATGGCGACCACGTGATGCAGTATGTCTCGCCGGCCGGCGCGGGCGGCACCTGGACCATGCCCCGCGACAGGCCCGAGTTCTGGAACGGAGCCGAACAGGGCAAGCCCGGCGAGTGGTACGCCGGCAATTGCCTCGAGCCCGAGGTGATGAAGGTCAACGGCACATACTACCTGTACACGCAGGTGGAGATCACCAAAGGCGGCCCCATAGACATTCCGGGCAGGAAGGCCGCCGCCTGGGCGGATCGCATCCAGCTGTTTACAAGCCGCAACGGCAGCGACTGGACGCGCTTTGCCGCGCGGGGCGTGGTGGTGAATATGGATGCTCCCGAGAGCACAGCGCTGCACCATCAGGAACTGGTGTATGTGCCGTGGGACAAAGACAGGCGGCCGTTCTGGCTGTACGTGGGAGTGAATCTGGACGGCGTCTTCACCGGGTACAGCCGTATTCGCAGCGCAGATCCCCGCTCGTTCGACTGGCGTCTGCGCGAGAAGGGCGCGGCATTCTCGCAGCTCGGCAACCAGCTTGCATACGCCCGCCAGGCGCCGGGCGGCCCGCTCTTTGTGCGCATCACCTTCACGGGTGACGCTTCGGGACGGCATGTGCCCTCTCTGCAGTTCTCACGCGACGGGATGGCGTGGTTCTCGGGCGATGAAGGTCCCGTGTTGCTCGACGGCAGCAAGGACAACGACAAGAACAGGAACTGCTACTTTCTGGGCATCTCGACAATTGACGGCACGGGTGAGATGGAGTATCTGGGCAACAACACCTACCGCGCCATCTACGGCGCCACGACGTCCAACTCGCCCGGCGGCGGGGATATCTGGTATTCGGAGATAGGCGCCGGGGAGCTGATTTTCACGATTACGCCGAAAGCCGCTGGCTGAGCGGGCGCTCTGGCGGCGTGGGTCCCCGGGCCGCCGCCAGACGTCACCCTGAACTTGATTCAGGGCCCACCTCCGAAACCCGTGGATGCCGGGGCAAGCCCGGCATGACGTGGTGGCGGCTACTCCCTCGCGCCGGCTTTGCGCAGCACCTCGACGATGTGCGTCTTGTTGCGGTCGAGCGCGCGCGACAGCGCCGTCTCTCTGTTGGCATCGCGCGCGTTCACATCCGCACCCGCCGCAAGCAGCAGCCCGATGACCTCCGTCGCCTCGCCCCACCGCTCCTCCACCGCCCGGTGAAGCGGCGTCTGTCTGCGATGGTTGCGCGCGTTGACCGCGCCCCCCCTGTCCAGCAGAACCTCCATCGCACGGAACGCCGGAGCGGCGGCGGCGGCATGAACGGGAGTGTCGCCCGATGCGGCCTCGGCGTTCGGGTCGGCCCCGAAATCGAGCAGCACGGCGGCGGCTGCCTTCCGGTTCTGTTCGGCCGCGAAGTAGAGCGGCGTCGCCCGCCGAAAACCGTCCCGCGCGCGCACCAGCTCCGGATCGTCCCAGAGCATGTTCTGAATCTCGTCCGCCAGCCCCAGAGAGCTTGCGACGTGTATGTCCACTTCGGCTCCGGCGGCCGTCAGAATGCCGCAGATTTCGCTTTCGCCGTGCGCCGCGGCGGCGGCGAGTGCCGTTTCGCCGTCCTCGTCGCAGGCAAGCGCCAGGCCCGGATCGGACTCGATCAGTGCGCGCACACCCGCGGCATCGCCCGTCCGGGCGGCGAAAAGAAGCTGTTCGATTGCGCTTGTCAGGGTGCTCATTGCTGTGCTGCATCATACCCGATTCGCCCCGCGCGGGTGAAGGCCGGGCAGGATTCCGCGGCGTTCACAGGCAACCCATACCAGATGAACGCAACAGGAAAGACTATGCTGTATCTATCCCTTCTTCTGCTTGCCGCCCTGATGTTGATTACCGGGCCGCTCGATGCCGCCCCCGGCAAAGCTCGCGTCGAGAAGCTGGCACAGCCCTGCCGCGCGCGAAACGTGCTCGCCGGACGTGTTGTCAGGGACCGCGCAACCGGGCGCGACCTTCTGATGCTCACGAACATGAACGAGACCACCGGGTGCGAGCTGGTCGTCATTGACATCGAGAAGGGAACCGGCCGGGTCATCCACGCGCCCAAAGGCGCCGGGTCTTGGGCGCTGAGCGAAGTTCCCGGCGACCGGATGGTGGTCGGGACTTTCTACGACGCGCAGTTCATGCTCTTCGACCTCAAGACGATGGCGTTCACCCGCAGCGTGGGTGTGCCGGGAGAGAGCTACATCTGGAATCTGGCGATGGGCTCGGACGGCCGAATCTACGGCGGGACGTACGGCAAGGGCAAGCTCGCCGCGCTCAATCTGAAGACACTGCAGGTGGAAGACCTCGGCGCGCCCTCCCCGCCCAATCTCTATCTCCGCTACGTGTCGCCGACGCCCGGGGGCAGGATAGTGTGCTACTTTAGTACAGAAAAGCCCGGAAACCTTATCTACAACCCCGCGGACAGGACGTTCTCCGCGCCGCCGGCCGGCCTCGAGACCGACTCCTCGGGCGTCTCGTGGAACGGGTACTTCCTGGCGGGGTCCAAAGCCTTCCACGGGCCGGATCTGAAACCCGTGCATCCACTGCCGTTCCCCGAACCGCCCGCGGAGCGCGGCTCGTGGAACGTGGACACCTACGTGACGACCCCGGAAACGCTCATCCTGCGGCAGGGCAAGGCCGTCTGGCGCTATCGCGAGGGCGACGAGAAGCTCACGCTCATCTCCGACTTCGACCTGCGCGCCCGGATTCTGGCGGAGGACAGCAAGGGGCGGCTGCTGGGCGTGCGCGGGCAGGACTGGTTCATTCTGAATCCCGGCGATACCGCCCTGAAGCTGACGCCCATCCCCGCCGAGTCCGGACCGCGGCCCACGATGTTTCTGCGAATCGCGCCGGACGGCGTCATCTGGGGCGGCCCGCATTTCGGCCAGACGCTGTTCAGCCTTGACCCTGAAACGCGTACATACATAAACACGAGCACGGTGTGTGATGCCGGGGGCGAGGTGTACGACGTCTGCTTCCACAAAGGCTGCGTGTACGCCGCGGCTTACGCCGGCGGAGACATCGTGCGCTACGACCCGGGCCAGCCCTGGGACCAGTGGAACAACAAGAACCCGGTCACCATCACGCACCTCGGGTCCCGGGGATACATTCGCCCGATTGCGGGAATCCGCGTGGGGCCGGACGGGATGCTCTACTCGGGTTGGATGGCGCAGTACGGCAAGTACGGCGGAGCGATAGCTGTCACCGACCCGGAGACCGGCAAGACCGAGCTGATCGAGAACCCGCTCGCTGAGCAGGCCATCTCCGGCGTGGCGGTGGACGACAGGTTCATATACTGCGGCACGTCCATGGGCGCCAATGGCCTCCCGAACAAGAAGGGGGAGCTTGCGCGCTTCGGCATCATCGACCGGAGCACGCGCAAAGTGCTGAAGTCCGAGGAGCTGCAAGGCGCAACCAATGC
>JAGVUD010000039.1 GCA_019136435.1 Armatimonadota bacterium
CGGCCGATATCCCGCTGAGCGCCGCCTTCTCCCTGTCGGGGATAAGCTCGTACTTCTTCTGGTCCGCTTCCACGAACCAGTCCACGTCCGTCACGCCCTCCGTGCTCTCGAAGACGTCGCGCACCTGCTTTGCTATCTTCCATCGCATCTGGTCGTCCGGCCCGTACACCTCCGCGACCAGCGTCTGCAGCACGGGGGGCCCGGGCGGAACCTCCGCCACCTTCGCGTTCGCGCCGTACCTGTGCGCGATCTCGTGCACCTTCGGCCTCACGGCTTTGGCGATGGCGTGGCTCTGGCGCTTGCGATGGTGCTTGGGCGTCAGGTTCACCTGAATGTCCGCGACATTGCAGCCCCGCCGCAGGAAATAGTGCCGCACGAGCCCGTTGAAGTTGTACGGGCTGGCCGTTCCGGCGTAGGTCTCGACGTCCGTCACTTCGGGTATCGTCCGCAGGTAGGCGGCGATAGCGCCGGTTGCGGCGGCGGTCTGCTCGAGCGTCGTGCCGGCGGGCATGTCCACCACCACCTGAAACTCGCTCTTGTTGTCGAACGGAAGCATCTTCACGGTCACGAGCTTCAGCGGAAGCAGGGCGATGGCGGCGAGCAGCAGCACCAGCACCAGCAGCAGGAATTGATGCCGCTTCACGGCGCTCGACACGAGAGAAGTCATGAGCCGGCGGTACCAGCGCGTCGCCGCGCCCTCTTTCGCCGGGTCATGCTCGTCAGAATGCCCGCCGCCGTCTCCGGTGGTGTGCGAGCGCAGAAGCCGCAGCGCCGCCCACGGCGAGATGATGAACGCAATCAGCAGCGAGAAGATCATGGCCGCCGTCGCGCCGACGGGAATCGGGAGCATATACGGCCCCATCAGCCCGCCCACAAACGCAAGCGGCAGAATGGCGGCGATGACGGCGAATGTCGCCAGGATTGTCGGGTTGCCGACCTCGTCCACCGCCTCCGACGCCACGTCCATAAGCGCGCGGCCCCTGTTTTCGGGCATGCGGAAGTGCCGCACGATGTTCTCGACCACCACAATCGCGTCGTCCACCAGAATACCGATGGAGAAGATCAGCGCGAACAGCGTGATGCGGTTCAGCGTGTAGCCGTACATGTAGAACACGAGCAGCGTGAGCGCGAGCGTCACCGGCACGGCTATCGCGACGACGATGGACTCGCGCCTGCCGAGCGCAAAGGCAATGAGCAGCGTAACCGAGACGATGGCGATCATCATGTGAAGCAGAAGCTCGTTCGACTTCTCGGTGGCGGTCTCGCCGTAGTTGCGCGTAATGGTGTAGTGGACGTCCGGCGGGATAACCGTCCCCTCCAGCGTCTTCACTTTCGCCAGCACATGGTGGGCCACGTTGATGGCGTTCTTGCCCTGGCGTTTGGCGACGGAGAGGGTCACCGCCGGGTATGTGCCCTTCGCGTCCGGGTGCATCCCTTCCTCGTGCGCCGCCTCTCCAAACGCGATGTTGACGTAGCTGGCGGGCTCCTCCGGCCCGTCCTCTATGGAAGCGACATCGCGCAGAAACACCGGCCCGCCGCTTCCCGCGCCCACCACTACGCTGCCCACGTCCTCCGGCGTCCTCAGGAATTCGCCCGTCTGCACGGCGAAGTTGTAGTTGCCGCTGGCGATGTGCCCGGTCGGGTACTGCGTGTTCGCGCCCTTCAACGCCTGCTGCACCGCTCCCGGCGAAAGGCCGTGCCCGGAGAGCTTCGACGCGTCGAGCGTCACCCGCACCTGCCGCCTCTGCCCGCCGATGATCGCCGTTTCCGAGACATCGGCGACTGCCTTCACCTCCGAGTCCACCCGCGACGCGAGCCGCCTGAGCTGGTATCCGTTGTAGCCCTTGCCCCAGAACGTGAGGGCAAGAATCGGGACGTCGTCAATGGATCGCGGCTTGACGAGAGGCTGGCTCACGCCCGGCGGAATTTTGTCGAAGTTCGAGTAGAGCTTGTTGTAGATCTTGACGATGCTGTCTTCGTTGTCCTGGCCCACCAGAAACCGGACGATCGTCATGGAGCCGCCCGCGCTCGAAGTCGAGTAGACGTACTCCACCCCCGGAATCTCCCAGATCAGCTTCTCCATCGGGGTGGTGACGCGCTGCTCCACCTCCTTCGCGCTCGCGCCGGGGAACTGCACGAACACATCCACCATCGGCACAATGATCTGCGGCTCTTCTTCGCGGGGGGTCATCACGACCGCAAAGAGCCCCAGAAGCACGGATGCCGTGATGATAAGGGGCGTCAGCTTGGAGTCTATGAAGTAGTGGGCGATTCTGCCCGCGAGGCCGAGGCGGTGCTGCATTATCTGTCCTCGGCCCGCACCGGGACGCCATCATCGAGCACGCCGGTGTTTTCGACAATGACGCGGTCATCGGGTTCGAGGCCCGATAGAATCTCGATGCCGTCCCCGGCCCGCCGTCCGATCTTCACGTTGCGCATCCGCGCCCTGTCTTCGCCGTCCACGATAAAGACCGTGGGCAGGCCGCCCGTGTCGCGAAGCGCTTCTTCGGGAAGGATGAATCCGCTCGAGTAGCCTGCCGGGAAGCTGATGCGCCCGAACTCGCCCGAGCGCGCGCCGAGATCATCCGGCAGTTCCACCTTCACGACGAACTTCCGGCTCGACGGGTCTCCGGCCGGCGAAACGACCGCCACCGTGCCTTCGCCCGCCCTGCCCGCCGCTCCGATTCGAACCTGCACCTTCCTGCCGGGGCGAATGAGCGCCGCCGAGCTTGCGGGCACGTCTGCCTCGAGCCGGAACTTCGAGTCGGCCTGCACCGCGATGACCGGCACGCCGGGGGAAACCGTGTCGCCCGGATCAACCATCCGCCGGGAGACCACCCCGGACATGGGCGATGTGATGGTCGCGTAGCTGAGCTGCGTCCGCGAAAGCTCGACCGCCGCGCGCGCCTGTTTTACCTGCGACTCGGCGACACGGGCGTTGCTGACGCTCATTTTGTCCTGCGCGGCCGATGCCCTTGCCAGGCGCAGGGCCTCCTCGGCCTGGCGCACCTGCTGCTCGGCTGCCCTGATCTCCTGCTGGCGCGAGCCTTCTTCTGTGAGGCTGGCCTGCTCCTGAGCCGCTTCGAACTGCGCCTTTGCGACATCGTAGGCGGTCTGCGCTGCGTCCAGCCTCTGCCGCGGGACGACATCCTGCGCCTGCAGGCGCTTCATCCTGTCGAGCTCGGTCTCAGCGTTCTTGAGCTGCGCCTCGGCCTGCACGACTCCCAGCCTCGCCTGCGCCCGCTGCTGCGAACGCGGCCCCGCCCTGACAAGCGAAAGCTGCTCCCGCGCTGCTTTCAGCGCGGCCTCGGCGGTGGCGATTCCGGTGCTGGTCTGGGCGGTCTGAAGCTCAATGGCGGTCCTTGCGCGGCCCGCCCCGGCGATGGCCGCGCTCAGGCCGGCCTCGGCCTGCGCAAGCTGCGCCCGCAGATCGCGCGACTCCAGCCGCACCAGCACCTGCCCCGCACGCACCCGATCGCCCTCGCGCACCAGCACCGCCGCCACGTTGCTCATAATCTTGGGCGCGATTGTGGACTCGGTCACCGGGCGCACCGTGCCCGATGCTGTCACCTCGTCCGGCAGGGCGGATTTGCCGACGGTCACCGTCTGAACCGAGATCGCTTCTTGCGGAACGGCCTCGCCTTCGTGTTTGCCACCGCCGCGACCGAAGATCGCCCACGCGAGTATCGCGAGCACAACAGCGCCCGCCGCCCAGAGCCACTTCCTGGCCCGGGCGGAAGGCGTACGAGAGCTTGAAGTCAAAGGTTTTTCTCCCCTATTTGAGACCAGCGGCCCTGAGAATGGCCATCATCGGGCACCAGTTCGTGAAGCCGGATTGAAACAGGTTCAGCCCGACGAACGCGGTGAACCAGTACCAGTTCGGGTTCACGGTGTAGCCCAGCACGACACTCAGCATTATGAAGACGCCCGCGATCAGGCGCAGCGCTCTTTCAACCGTCATTGTCAGTTCCTTCCCTTTGCTGTCAGGGCGCCGGTCTGCCCGAACGCCCGCAGGAGGTTCACTTCCGCGATTTTGACGTCATACTCCGCCGCCAGCCTTCCCGCCCTGGCCCCTGTGAGCGCCGCCTCGCCCGAGAGCACGTCGGTGAGCGGGGTGAAGCCTTCTTTGTAGCCGGCTTCCAGCGCCCGCAGGCTCTCCTCAGCGGAGGAAACCTGCGTGGCCGTGGCGTCGAGGCGGGCTTGCGCCGATTCGAGATTGAGCCGCGCCGAGCGCTGCTCGAACTCCACGTTTCGCTTCTGCGCTTCCAGGTCTTGCCCGGCTTTGCGCGCGGACGCTTCGGCCTCGCTGATGCTGTCGCGCGTAAGTCCGCCATCGAAGACATTCAGCTTAGCGACGACGCCGGCCAGGAACGTGTTGGATGTGCGGGGGAACCCGGCCCCGGAAGGCTCGTGGTAGTAGTCCGCGGCGAGCGCCACCGTCGGCAGCCGGCTCGCCTTTGCCGCCCGGACGCCCTCATCGGCCGCGCGCGCGGACGCCTCCGCCGCCGCGATCTCCGGCCGCGATTCCAGCGCATCGCCGCCCGCCGGGCCCGGAACCTCGTCGGACGCCCCACTGGCGAGGGAGATCGCCGTATCCGCCGGCAGACCGATGGCCGTCCGCAGAGCGGCGAGCGCAACGGCTGAGTTGTTCTCCGCCGCAATCAGGTCGGCCCTGGCGCCCGCAAGCGCCACCTCGGCGCGAAGGACGTCGGTCTTCGTCGCGACTCCTGTTTCGTGGCGCTTCTTCGCGGCATCGTAGCTTGCTTCCAGAGAGCGCACGCTCGCTTTGTGGACGGCGGTCATCTCGCTGGCCTGCCGGGCGCGGAAGTAGGCCACAGCCACGTTCGCCGTGACGCCGGCCTGCGCGGCTCTCAGGCCGTGGCCGGCCGCCAGGTGGCCCTGCTCGGCGCGCCTGACGTTTGCCTGCGCCTGCCCGCCCGAGTAGAGCAACTGCTGCAGCTCGACGCGGTTCACGACGGTGCTGCGCTCCCAGACGGGCGTCGCCCCGAACATTGTCGGCTCGCTCAGATAGCTGTAGCCGCTCTGCAGGCCGAGTGTCGGGTAGAGGGCACTTCTTGCTTTGCCGACGCCAGCCTCCGCGGCGTCGGCCGCCGCGCCCGCGCCGCCGATGAGCGGGCTCTTCTCCAGCGCCATCCGCACGGCGGTGGCCAGATCGAGCCCGGCCGCAGTGTCGGCGGCACGACAGACTGGCGCAACCGTGCACAAACCGGCAGCTATTACAGCGGCGATGAACAGGCGCATAGAGCTCACTCTCCAATCACAGGGATTGTTCTGGCTTGTTACCCTGCGTGACGCAGATTTCCTGCTTCCCGCAGGCTGATGGATGCAGGCGCA
>JAGVUD010000020.1 GCA_019136435.1 Armatimonadota bacterium
TCGGCGAGGAACGTCTGGCCGCCGTCGCCGGTCTCGGCAAAGTCCCAGACGCCGTTCAGGTTCAGCCACTCGCTTCGGAGTGCGCCGGGTCTCGGGTGTTCGGGCCGGGGTATGGCTGCCATCGCGGTTGCTCCAGTCAACATAAGCGCGGCCAGGCAGACGGCTGCACGGGTCGCGCATGAAATCAGGGATATCGTGTTCATAGGCCGCATAATTGCTCGGGATGAGGCTTCCCGGTGCCGACTTGGACGTCAGCGACAAGATCTCCTCCCCCTCCAATCAACCACGGCGGCGCTTGCGTTGAGACAGACCATACCATATCTGGAATGCAATGACACTGCGCCCGGCGGGCAGGATTTACGCGCACGGCGGGGGAACAGTGAAGCACAGCGACTCGCCTGAGAATCGGCCGACTATGACAAATACACACACACTGTCACGCCGGGATTTTCTGCAAGCCTCCGGGGCAGCCGCCCTGTCGCTCGCGGCTTCAGGAAGGGGAAACGCACTGAAGGAACCCATCAAACGCCCGAACATCGTCTTCGTGCTCGCAGACCAGCTCCGCTATCAGTCCTGCGGATACGCGGGCGACGCCAACGCCCGCACGCCGCGCTTCGATGCCTTCGCCCGCGAGGGGGCGAGCTTCGGCAACGCCGTCTCCGGGCATCCGGTGTGCTCGGCTTTCCGGGCGTCGCTCTTCACGGGCAAGTACACGACCTCCACCGGGATGGTCATCAACGAACTGCGCATCAACCCGAACCACGAGTGCATCGGCCACGTGCTGACGCGCGGCGGATACGAGACGGCCTACATCGGCAAGTGGCACCTGTGGGCCAATCAGCTCGGTAACCACGACGACCCGAAGAACTCGTTCACCCCGCCCGGGCCCTACCGGCTGGGGTTCGACGGCTTCTGGGCGTCGTACGGGTTCCATCACGAGTATTACAGGGGCTACTACCATACGAATGGCCCGGAGAAGATTCCGGCCGAGGGCTACGAGCCGGACTTCCAGACCTCGCTCGCCATCGAGCAGATCAAGAAGCTGTCGCGCGGCGACAAACCCTTCGCGCTCTTCCTTTCGGTGGGAACTCCGCACGATCCGTGGAGCCCGTCGAACGTCCCGAAGGACTACTACGCCCGGTTCGCGGGCGTGGACTTCAACTTGCCGCCCAACTACAAGCCGGATAACGACCCGTATTCGGACGCGTGGGGGCGGTTCAAGGACGCACGCAACAGGAAGCAGATTCCGCAATGGATGCGGGTGTACTACGCGATGATCGCTAACCTCGACTGGAACTTCGGACGCCTGCTTGCGGCCATTGACGCGGCGGGCATTCGTGATGACACTATCGTCGTATTCACGTCGGACCACGGCGAGATGCTCGGCGCTCAGGGGAGGCGGGCAAAGAACATTTTCTACGAGGAGGCGGCGCGGGTGCCGTTTCTCATGCGCTGGCCCCAGAGGATACCCGCCGGCCGTGTGAGCGACGCCTGCCTCAACACGCCCGACATCATGCCGACGCTCGTGTCAATGGCGGGGCTGCCGGTTCCGTCTAAGGCGGAGGGTATGGACCTGAGCCACTGCGCATACGGGCAGCCGGGGCCGGAGCCTGAGGCGGCGCTCTTGATGAACACCGGCGCGTGCGCCCTGTGGGAGGACGGCTACGAGTGGCGCGCTCTGCGGGACAAGCGGCACACGTACGCGGTCTATCGCAGGGACGGGCGCGAGCTGCTGTTCGACAACGCGGCCGACCCGAATCAGATGCGCGATCTGGCATCAGCCAGCGGCAGCGAAGAGGTCCTGCGCCGCTTCCGCGAGCTTCTGAAGAAGCAGATGGCCCGGATCGGCGACACGAACGAGGCGAGCACCTGGTACCGGGACAACTGGACAAAGGACAGGGTCATTACATACGCGGGATAGGAAGGGACAATGACAACACAGCTTTCACGGCGGCGCTTTCTGGAGATGACCGGCATCGGCGCGGCGGCGCTCACGCTGCCCGGCGCGTTTGCCGCTGAGCAAAGACGCAAGCCGAACATCGTCGTCATCGTCTCGGATGACCACGGGTATGGCTCGGTAGGCTGCCAGGGGCTGAAGCACATCCCGGCACCAGGCATAGACTCGATTGCGAAGGCGGGCGTGCGCTTCACGAACGGCTACGTGACCTGCCCGGTGTGCAGCCCGACGCGCGCGGGGCTGATGACGGGGCGGTATCAGCAGCGATTCGGCCACGAAGATAACCCCGGCCCCATTCCCGCCGCCGCACCGAACTTCGGGCTCCCCGAGAGCGAAAAGACGCTGGCGGACTACCTGAAGGAGCAGGGATACGCGACGGGGGTTGTCGGCAAGTGGCACCTGGGGCATCGCCCGGCCTGCCACCCGAACAAACGCGGATTCGACGAGTTTTACGGGTTCCTGCACGGGGCGCACTCCTACACAGACCCCGGCATCGGCGGGCTGGACCCGATTCAGCGCAACGGCAAGCCCGTTGACGAGAAGGAGTATCTCACGGACGCGTTCGCGCGCGAGGCGGTCTCGTTCATCGAGCGGCACAAAGCAGAGCCGTTCTTCCTCTATCTGCCGTTCAACGCCGTGCATTCTCCGCTCGAAGCGCCCGAGAGATACGCGAAGAGCTTCGAGGGAGTGACGGGCCCGAAGGCGCGGAAATGGGCGGGGCAGCTCAAGGCGATGGACGATGCTGTGGGGCGGGTGCTGGGCGCGCTCCGCAAGTCCGGCGTCGAAGAGGAGACGCTGGTCTTCTTCCTCGGTGACAACGGTGGGTATCCGCTCGGCAACCTCGATCTCAACGCCCCGCTTTCCGGCCGCAAGGGCGACACGTACGAAGGCGGCGTGCGGGTGCCGTTCATGATGCAGTGGAAGGGGCATCTGCCGGCGGGGACGGTGTACGGGAAGACCGTCAGCTCTCTCGACGTTCTCCCCACCGCCGTCGTCGCCGCGGGCGGAAAGCCCGCCGCGAACGTGGAAGGAGTGGACCTGCTGCCGTTCGTGGAGCAGAAGCGCACGGGGACACCGCACGAGGCGCTCTACTGGAGGTTCGTGGAGCGCTCCGGCGCGCGGGTGGGAGACTGGAAGCTGGTTCGCATGGGCGACGGGTCTGACCGGCTCTTCGACCTGAGCAAGGACATCGGCGAGAAGAACGACCTCGCGAAGACGCGGCCGGACAAGCTGAAGGAGCTTCAGGAGGCGTACAGGAAGTGGGATGCGGGAAACAAGCCGCCCGCCTGGCGCGATTCGCGCAGGAAGGCGGAAGTCAAGGGAGGTACACCCTGAAATGACACAGCAGACCTTTTCGAGACGCAGATTCCTCGAGATGGCGGGGTTGGGGACGGCGGCGCTCGCCCTCCCGCTGCGCGATGTCCGCGCGGCGGAGATACGACGCCCGAACGTGATCGTCATCTTCTCCGACGACCAAGGCTGGGGCGAGATCAGTTGCAACGCAAGAACGGACGCGCCCACTCCGAACATCGACTCAATTGCGGCGAATGGAGTGCGCTTCACGGACGGCTACGTGAGCTGTCCGGTCTGCAGCCCTTCGCGCGCGGGGCTTCTGACCGGGCGCTATCAGCAGCGATTCGGCCACTACGGCAACCCGCAGCCCGCGCTCGACCGCAAGCAGTGGGGCCTGCCGCTCGATCAGAAGACGATGGCCGACTATATGAAGGAGCTCGGCTACGCGACGGGGGCTATCGGCAAATGGCATCTGGGAGACATCGCGGCCTACCACCCGAACCGGCGCGGGTTCGACGAGTTCTTCGGGTTCATCGGCGGAGCGCATCCCTACCTGAACCCGACGATCAACTCGTTCAACACGATCCAGCGCAACGGGAAGCCGGTTGACGAAAAGGAGTATCTGACCGACGCGTTCGCGCGGGAGGCGGTATCGTTCATCGAGCGGCACAAAGCCAGGCCGTTCTTCTTGTATCTGCCGTTTAACGCCGTGCATGCTCCGCTCGACATCCCGCCGAAGCTGGCCGACGCTTTTCCCGAGATAAAGGACCCGAAACGGCGCGCCTATGCGCGGATGCAGAAGTCCATGGACGACGCTGTGGGGCAGGTGCTGGCGAAGGTGCGCGAACTGGACCTGGAGCATGACACGCTGATCTTCTTTGTGGGCGACAACGGCGGCCCGACGCCGGGCACGACATCGAGCAACGGGCCATTCAAGGGCTACAAGACGCAGGTGTTCGAGGGCGGAATACGCGTGCCATTCGTGGCGCAGTGGCGCGGGCACATCGCGGAGGGGAAGGTTGAGAGCCGCCCGGTCATTTCGCTCGACATCCTGCCGACCGCCCTTGCCGCCGCCGCGGGAAAGGTGGCCGCTAACGTGGATGGCATCAACCTGCTGCCCTACCTCCGCGGCAATCGGACGGGGCGGCCGCACGCGTCGCTTTGCTGGAAGTTTGCCGGGCAGTCGGCCATTCGAATGGGCGACTGGAAGCTGGCGCAACACGAGAAGCACGGGGTGCGGCTGTACAATCTTGCGGAAGACCCGGGCGAGAAGAAGAACCTGGCGGCGGCGAACCCCGAGCGGGTGAAGCAGCTTCAGAAGGTCTGGGGGGACTGGGACGCGGGCAACGTGAAGCCGCTCTGGGCGCCCAAACGGGACGCCCCGTGGATAGACGAGCTGTGGTAACACGAAGGGAATTCATCAAGACGGCGGGGATGGTGACCGCGGGCCTTGCGCTCGGGGGCCCGGGCCGCGCGGCATCTGAGGAGAGCATGAAAAGCGACAGACCGAACATTCTCTGGATCTGCACCGACCAGCAGCGATTCGACACGATCGCCTGCCTCGGAAACAGTCACATCCGGACTCCGAACATTGACAGCCTTGCGGCGGGCGGGGTGGCGTTTACGCACGCATTTGCGCAGGCCCCGGTGTGCACGCCCAGCCGCGCATCGTTTCTGACGGGGCGGTATCCGCGCACGACGGGAGCCCGGCGCAACGGACAGGCCATCCCGCCGGACGAGGTGCTGGTGACGAAGATGCTGGCGGATGAAGGCTACGACTGCGGGCTTTCGGGCAAGCTGCACATCGCCCCCTGTCAGAAGCGCGTCGAAAAGCGCATTGACGACGGCTACCGCGTCTTTCACTGGAGCCACGACCCTCACCCCAACTGGGAGGAGAACGAGTACCAGCAGTGGCTGAAGGCGAAGGGCATCGCCTGGAAGGACATCTATCAGCCCAAGGGGCGCAAGGCGTTCGCCGGAGCGCCCGCCGAGCATCATCAGACGACCTGGTGCACGGACCGCGCGATTGACTTCATGAAAGAGAAGCGCGAAGGGCCGTGGCTGATGAGCGTCAACATCTTCGCGCCGCACCA
>JAGVUD010000472.1 GCA_019136435.1 Armatimonadota bacterium
TGCAAACCCCAGGATGCCCGGATTCTGGTCGAGCGAGACGTGACCGGCAATCAGCCCGTAAGCCATCTGCCCGATGTAGATGCCAACCAGACCGCCCAGCGTGCCGATAATCAGGCCGATCAAGGTGTTGCGGATGAACTGCCGCGACGAGCCCGAGTTGATTCCTTCGGCGGCGCCGAGGCCGAGCCCCATACAGCCTCCCACAATCATCCCGAGCACTGCCAGCGATAAGTAGTTCACCACTCTCGCGCCCGCATCTGTTGTCAGCCAGGGGATCGGCTCAACTATGAGCCACCCGAGAATGGCCCCCAGCGCTCCGCCGACGAGGTTTCGGGTTGCTTTGACGGCCGAGACCATCTGCTATGCCTCGTACCGGAACCGCGTGGAGCCGACCTGAATGTCGTCGCCCGGCTTGATCTCGCGCTCGGTCACCTTCTCGCCGTTCACGAATGTCCCGTTCGAGCTGCCTTCGTCGTGAATCACAACGCCCCCGTTCGTCGCGATGCGCGCATGCCGCCGCGAGGCCGTGTGGTCGTCCGGAAGCGCTACGTCGCACGACGGGTCGCGCCCCAGAATCGTGGCCGGGCTCTTGATGGCGAAAACCGCCCCGGCGTAGGTCCCCGATACCCCCACGAGCCTCGGCCCGCTGACCGACGGAGCAGCCGGGGGCGCCGCGGCCGTAGCCGAGCCCGGAGCAGGCCCCACGAGGTTCGGGTCGAGCGGCGGGTTGGTAGGTCCGGCCTCCGCCGGCGGCGGAAGGGTGCCCTCGTCAACATCGATCCCCGCCTTCTCCAGCGCGCCCTTCATCGTAACGCCCTTGCCCTTCAGCACCAGATAGACGATGTAAACGACCGCGGCCACCAGTATAAGCGCCACCAGAAACTGCAGCAGAGCGCTGCCGAGCGGAGTCTTCTTCTTCGCCGGGGCGGCAGGCTTCTGCTTTGCCGCGTCAGACTCTGGCGCCACCGTCGGAATGTCGCCCGCCAGCACCACCTCCGCGATGGCCGCCTTCGACTTGCGCTCGCGCTCGATGGTCACTTCCTGCGCGATCTTCACTCCGCTCGATCCCACGTCCAGAGATGCCGGTCCCAGCGGGACGTCATAGAAGTGCGCCACGCCCCTGTCCGCCGCTTCCAGAATCCGCGTGCTGAGGGCGCCCTTCGCGTCCTTCAGCACCACCGACGCGACGCTGACCGGCTTCCCGGACTTTGCGGAAACCTTCACATCCAGGCGGCGCGCCAGATTGAAGTCGGCGTCCACGAGCTTGTGCTCGCCGGGCTTCGCATATTCCGCGGCGCTCAGCGATGCGGCGTTGCCCGTCTTGTCGTTCAGAATGTGAATGGTGGCGTCAGCGGCGGCCGGAAGCGACCACTCCAGCGACTCGCCTTCAAAAGACTTCGGGGCAGCGAGGATCTTGCCCGCCCCGGCGTCCGCCCACCATGTGTAGGCGCCTTTGGCCGGCAGGCTGATTGTGCCGGACATCTCCTTGCCCGCCGGCTTCGCGGCTTCGTCCGGTTTGACCGCCTCCGGCTTCGCGGCCTCCGGCTTGGCAGCCTCGGGAGCCGGCTTTGCGGCAGCCGCTCCTGCGGCAGCCGCTCCTGCGGCAGCCGGTTTCTTGTCCGCCTCCTGCGTGTATGCCGCGCACTGCGGCAGTGCCAGCAGCGCTGCCAGCGCGAGAATCAGAAGCTTGATGCGACTTGCCAATGTGCGCCTCCGTTCGTGGCCCAACCGGCATCCGAACCGCCGGTGTCAGATATACGAGGTTATTGTACCTTCCGGCCGGTCCTCCCTGTCAGTCCCGGCCCAGCAGTCTGAAAACTTCCGAGAGCGCCGCCGCCGTGTCGGGGGCGCTGATCGTGCGCTTCGCGCGGCCCTCCGCCGCGAAATCCGCCGCGCGCCCGTGCGCCCACACGCCCGCGACCGCCGCGTCCAGTGGCGGAATGCCCTGCGCCAGGAAGCTCACGATGATGCCTGTCAGCACGTCTCCCGAGCCGCCCTTCGCCAGACCGTGATTGCCCGTGAGGTTGAAGAACGTTTCCCCCCACGGGTGGGCCACAATCGTGCGGGCGCCCTTCAGCACGCAGACACAGCCGAACTCACCGGCCGCGCGCTCGGCTGCCTCCAACCTGTTCGACTGTACCCATACCACGTCAGTTCCGAGCAGCCGCGCCATCTCGCCGGGGTGGGGCGTCAATACCACGCGGTCGGCGGCCTCCGACAGAATCTTCGCCGCGTCCCGCCCGAGCGCCCACAGCCCGTCCGCGTCCAGCACGAAGCGCCGGTCCAGCCTGGCGGCAAGCTGCCGCACGAACTCCTGCGTCCCCTCCGAGCGCCCGATGCCGCAGCCGATGGCCACCGCGTCAAAGCGCGATGCCGCTCCAATAGCTGCATCAACGTCTTCCGCGCAGAACGCGTCGCCCGCCCCGATGGGCAGGGTCATGCACTCGGCGCTCGTGCGGGCGGCGAGTATCGGATACTGCCCGCCCGGCGTCACCACCGTCGTCAGCCCGGCCCCGGCAAGCGCCGCCGCCTCGCCCGACATCGCCGCCGCGCCCACCATCCCCGTGGATCCCGCAAACAGCCCCGCATGTCCGTGACTGCCCTTGTGCGAATCCGGCATCCTGTTGCCGATGATCGCCGCGACCTCGTCGGCCGTGATGATGCACCGCGCCCGCTCGGCGTTCATGTTTACGAGCGCCGGTGGGATGCCGATGTCGGCAACCACCACCTCCCCCGCGAAACTGGCGCCCGGATACATCAGCAGCCCCGGCTTCAGCGCGGCGAACGTAACGGTCACGTCGGCGTACACCGCGTCCTCGCAGGTCTTGCCCGTGTCCGCGTTCACGCCCGACGGGATGTCAACCGCAACAACCTGCGCGTCGGATGAGTTGATGGCCCTGACGAACCCGCGCGCCTCTTTGGGCATCTCGCCGCGCAGCCCCGTGCCGTACAGAGCGTCCACGATCACGTCTGCGTACTCTATCGCATCGAGCGCTTCCTCGCGGTATTCATAGAAGTTCGCTTCTCGCCGGATGAGAGCCTCGAGGTTCACTCGCGCATCGCCGGTGATCTCCTCCACCGGTCCGGCCAGCACGATCCCGCACTCGATTCCGTGGTCCAGCAGATGCCTGGCCGCCACAAGCCCGTCGCCCCCGTTGTTGCCCGTGCCCGCAACCACAATCACCCGCGCGTCCCAGACGTCGCTGAACTCCGGAGGTCCCGCCGCCAGCGGCGCCAGGCGCCGCATATCGCCCGCGGTTTGCCTGTCTTCGCCGTCCGCGCTCAAAATGCAGACAAGCGCCGCGGTCGCCACCGCCCGTCCGGCGTTCTCCATCAGAATCAGCGAGGGCACCCCCGCTTCCTCCACGGTCCTGCGGTCCAGCTCTCGCATCTCTTCAGCGCTGTAAACTCTCATCTGCTACCCCCGTACGCCCTTCAGTCCCGCTCCAGTATCGCCACCGCCACCGCGTAGTCCTGGCTGTGAGAGATCGTGACGAGGATTCTTCCCCCTCCCGCAATCTCGGCCGCGCGGCCGTTCAGCGCGGCCTCCGGCTTTCCATCCTCGCTGGCAAGTATCTCCACCTCGCTCCACTTGAGAGGCGGCCCCAGGCACTTGGCCACGGCCTCTTTCGCCGCGAACCTGCCCGCCAGAAAAGCCGCGCTCATCCTGCGTTCGGATGCCGTGGCAAGCTCACGCGGAGTGAAAACCCGCCGCAAATAGCGCTCTCCGCGCGCCGCAAACTCGCGGATCCGCCCGATCTCGATGATGTCCGTCCCCACGCCTGCTATCAAGGAATCGGCTCCGCCGTGCGGAAAAGCCCCAGCCTCCGGAACAGCTTCTTCAGCCCCTGATACACGCTGCTCAGTCCTTCCTCTCTCGGCGCGGCCCGTCCGTTTCCCGACGCTTCATGCACAACTTCTTCTCTCCAGAGCATCAGCGCGCCTCCCGCGCCAATCTGATCGCCGTCCGCCACAACGCGCGCGCCGCTGACGGGAAATCCGTTCAAGAACACATCTCCGGCAGCCTCGTCAGCGATTATCACGAACCCGGCGTCGCTTCTGCGTATCTCGCAGCAGGGGTGTCCCGCGGGCAGCGGCATATCCTCGCCGCCTGGCCGAATCTGGTTGGCCCGGACGCCTTCGAAGCTCCGTGATGTCCCGAACCAGTCGCCAGCGCTCACGATCTTCAGAGTTGCCCTTATTGTCCGGACATCCGCCCGCCGGTTGTCCCTTACGGCTTCATTCAACCCGAATCGCGCCTCATCTGCTTTCCACAGCCCCTCCGGAAACCTCTGTCCAACTTATTGACGCTCACGCTCGGACAAATCCCTCCAGTTTTCCACAGCCTGTGGAAAACTTTGTGGACAAACCCCGTTTGAGGTCTGAGCGCGAAACCTGCACACAGGGCACGTCTGTATCCACAGGCGGTTTCTGCTTCATGCGGTGGCCTGCTGCGCGCCGTTCGCAATTATCCGGCCTTTCGACCGCCGTTTTGGCGCTCATATCAGCTGTGGCCGTCGGCCCCGGAGCATCTGCCCCATTGTGCTCGGGTCTCATCCTCAAAAGCTATACACATTTGGACGTCAGTTCTGCGGCCCGAAGAACAGGTCGTCAAATACGGCCTCTTTGTCCACATCCTTCGCGGTCAGCCGGATACGGGCCAGAACAACCCCCTCCGGCGCCTTTCCGCGCACCGAAAACTCGTGCCAGAGGCCGTCAGCCGGGATCTCGTCGCATACATCGGCACGCTTCCAGGTCCACTGATTTCCGTTATACCAGTGGATCCCCGCGGTCACCTTGCCGCCGGAGCCGTTCACCTTCGCCCATCCGGCCAGGCGGTAGTCCTTGCCCCACCGCACAGGAATCGGCCACGAATCCCACGCCGCGTCCGTGGCTTTGCGGATGCCGGCCGCGCGGCCGCTGCGCCCCGCGCCCGCGAAGAACTCCCCCTTCTTCTGATGCCCGTCGAAAACCCCCTGGTTCCACGCCCACGCATCGCTCCCGCTGCCCCTCTCGAAGCCGGCGTTCAGCAAGTGATTACCGTCAGGGTATGGCCGGATCGGCCGCCGCCGCGAGCGCGCCGCCTCCAGCCGTGCCCGCGCGCCCGGCTCCAGCACGAACACGGGCATATCGCTCACGGTCGCCCTGCCGTCCTTCAGGCTGACAGGTGCTCCCACCGCGTCCATCACCTTCGATCCGGGTCCCACGGGCAGCGCCACGCTCACGGGCGTGCCGTACCGGGACCATGTGACGAAGACAGTCGAGCCCCCGGTCCGGAACAGGTACCCCTCCAGTTCCGGCGCAAGCTGCAGCGGCCCCACGAGCACGGGCGA
>JAGVUD010000440.1 GCA_019136435.1 Armatimonadota bacterium
TTTCCGTCCGCGATCCAGCGGTCAATCGGCCCGCTTTCGCTGTCGAGATACGGGCGGCGGTCGTTGATGGCGTCGAGGGCAAAGGTGACGCCCTCGAGTTCGGCAAGCGCCGGGCCGACCGGCTCGGTGGGCGCCTTCGCGACGCCGATATACAGGTGCGTGTTCGCGAAGTCCGACTCGCGGTCGCGATAGGCGAGATCGCCGAGAACCCCGCCGGGCATGGCGTTCGCGATAGAGGTCGTCACGAGGTGCGCGCGGCCCCATTTGCGGGTCTCGTAGTCGCGGATGTAGTGCATCATCTCCCGCGCCCACCGGCGCACCTGCTGCGGAGACGCCTCCCACCAGAGGTCGGCCTCGTTAAGGACGTCCCACCCGAAGACGGTCCCCGTGTTGCCCCAACGGTCCACTATGTAACGCAGGCGCTTCTTCTGGGCTTCCATCACCTCGGGCTTCGTGAGAAAGTCCACCTTGCGCACAACCGGGCCGCCGTTGGCTGCGTTGTAGCGGACGATGTCCCACTGGTAGTTCATCCAGAACGTGTCCCACGGGGTGATGAGCAGTTTCACGTCCGCCTTGCGCGCGGCGATGACGACATTGTCAATCCAGCGCATGTGTTCGGGAGAGAAGACGCCGAGAGGGTCCTCCATCAGTCCGGAGGACGGGGTCTCGAGCATCAGGCGCACGAGGTTGACGCCCGAGCGCTTGAGGCGCTGGAAGAAGCGCCCGGTGACGGCGGGATCGTATGCGGGGTGCAGCGGGTTCGCCTGGATCAGCATGTCCCAGTCGGGGTTGTGGTTGTAGCCGAGCGGGATGAACGGCTTGCCATCGGCATGCGCGAAGTAGCGCCCGCCGGGCATCACAGTCACGAAATCCTCATTGAGCGGCGAAACGCCGAAGAGCGGCGCGGGATTCTGAGCCTTCGCGAGAAAGGGAGCGCGCGAGCGGGTGTACTGCTCCTCCATGGCGGAAGCTGACCGGGCGAGAGCATCCGAAAGCGCATCCGCGTCCTTCTTCTCCGCTTCGGCGATGCGCGCGGGGAGGCTGTTCAGCAGTGCTTCCAGACGCTCGGGCTCGGACGCATCGGCGCGGAATCCTTTCAGCCAGCGAGCGGCCTTTTCGTTCCAGTCCAGATACCCGCGAGCGGACAGCATGTCCAGGCTCCCCGGCTTTCCGGCGGCCTTGCGCACCCAGGCGTCCGCCGGAGGCTCCTTCTCCCGGCCCGTCTGTTCGACATCCACCACCACAGCCGCACCCTCCAGCCGCGAACCGTCGGCGGCGGTCAGGCGCGCCACGAGGCCCCATTCGCCCTCGCCCTGGCACACCTTGAACAGCAGCCGGTTCTCGCCCTTGCGCAGGCGAACGGCGACCGAATCCTCGTCGCGGTTGACTCCGCGGCGCAGGTGTTTCGAGTGGACGAGTTCCCCGTTCACCCAGACCTTCACCCCGTCGTCACTGCCGAGCAGCAGACGCGCCTGCACGGCCGACTCGCTCTCGACTGTGGCAGACGCGTATGCGACCCCCTGATCGCGCGAGCCAACGGCCGCCGCGAGGTTCAGCCCGCTCCTTGCATCCGCCAGCGCAAGCCTCGCCCTGCGCTCAGGCCCGCCCGGCGCGGCGGCAGTCTGTCCGTCGGCGAGCGAGGCGCGCGTTTCGCCTCCCAGTGCGTCCAGATAGTCCCGGTCCCACCCGCCGCAGGACTCGTGGGGAGTCCCCGGGTTCGGGAACGGGCCGAGAACGATCCAGGCCAGAATGTCGCCCTGCGGCGCAAGCCGCACGCGAGCGGGCGCCGCCGCGAGCGGGAGAACTGACAGGAGGCTGGCGAGCAAAACGGCAGTCGGCATTAGTCTCATGCGCCCCATCATGCCCGAGACCCGCCGCCCGGCGCAAGACGTGCGCCATTCGGCGCCCTGGTGGCATACTCCTATCAGCTCGTTTGACCGCGGAGGTAGAATCTTGACGCGAATCTTCGGCTGCACGGCCGTTATCTTCGATCTTTTCCAGACGCTGATTCCACTGAAGGAGGGCGTGCCGCTTCGGACGCTTTTCGCTCAGGCGGGCCGACTCGACGCCACGCCCGATGCCGCGCTGCTGCGGGAACTCTACTACTCGTCGGCGGACGGGCGCTTCCCCGGGGTGGGCGGCTCCATGCGCGAGGCTTACGCGAAGCTGGGCGTCACGCCGGACGAAGACCTGCTCCGCGAGGCCGTGCGGCACCGCACCGAGCGCCACCACTTCGGGTTCCGGAATCTGGACCCGTCGGTCATCCGCGTTCTGGAGAGCCTGAAGGAACTGGAAGTGCCCATCGCGCTTCTAAGCAACAGCGACTCGGAGATCGTCACCCCCTACCCCGGTAGCCCTCTCAATGCGATTTTCGATGTCGCCGTCTTCTCGCATGAAGTAGGGCTGTCGAAGCCGGACACAGCCATCTTCGAGCTTGCCGCCTCGCGTCTGGGCCTCCCGGGCAGCGAGTGCCTGTTCGTGGGAGACGGCGCAAACCGCGAGTTCGAGGGCGCACGAAACGCGGGGATGACGACCGCGCTCGTGATGCGCTACGCCGACGCCAGCCGCCGGTCCGAGTGGGAGGGCTTCGTGGACTACGTCATCGAGGACATCGCGGAGCTGATTCCGGCGTAACTCAGGGACCTGACGCTATCTTCGCCGGGTCAACCTCGACGCCAAGCCCCGGGCCGGTTGGGACTCGCAAGCGTCCACTCTCGACCTTGAACGGCTTCTTGAGGATGCTGCCCTGCAGGAACTGCGGGCCATTGAGAGCGGCGGGGCGGGTGAGGTCGAAAGCGCCGTAGAGGACAAGTGACGCGGCGAGCGAGATGTCCGGGTCGGTGAGACCGCTTCCGAGAACCATCAGGCCGTGCCGGCGGGCCAGCTCGATCTGACGCTTCGCATCGGTGAGGCCGCCGCAGCGGGCGGGCTTCATCGCCACGCCGTCGAGAAGCCCGAGCTTTATGAACTCCTCCAGTTCGGCGGACGAGACCAGCCCCTCATCCATCAGAATCGGGAGCGCCTTGAGTTTGCGGATATCTCTGTAGCCCGTGAGGCGGTTGGCTGGCAGCGGCTGCTCGAGAACTTCAACCCCGGCATCGGCGAGCTTCGGGATCACCTCGAGCGCAGTGGCCAGGTCGTATCCGCCGTTCGCATCCGCCCAGAGAAAGCCGTCCGGAGCGGCCTTCTTCACGCGGCGGCACAGCTCGATGTCGAACTTCGGATCGGGCGCGACTTTGACGTTGAAGTTGCGATACCCGGCGCGGCGACCCTCTTCGATGAGCGGCTCGATGTCGTCGAGCTTCACCGGGTTCAGCGTCCAGCTCATGGTGATGTCGCGGATGCCTCTCAGGCCCCAGAGATCGGCTACGCTCCTGCCGCTCGCCCGGGCTGCCAGATCCCAGAGGGCAAGGTCTATTCCCGCCTTGCAGATGGGCTGCCCGGTCGAGAACGACGGGGCAATAGCCCGGTTCATCGCCGCGTGCGCGCCGTCAATGTCGAGCGCGTCGCGTCCGATGAGCACCGGGGCGAGGTGGCGCTCGATGGTCGTCTGAACGGACTCGAGGGTCTCGTAGCTCCATCTCGGGGTCGGCACGCTCTGCCCCCACCCCTGCGTGCCGTCGTCCGCGGTGATCTTCACAACGACGGTGGGGCGGCCGGTGGGACGGCCCATCGCATCCTCGAAAAACTTGAATCGCCCCACGGTCTTGTAGGACACCGGGAACGTCTCCACGCGCGCAATCTTCAAGCTCTTGCCTTCCTCCGCTCCGGCGCTCATCCGCGGCAGAATCGCGCCCATGCCGGCCGCCAGCGCCCCGCCCAGAAACTCGCGGCGCGAGCACACGGCGCTCTTTGTTGACTCATCTCTCATTCGCATCATACCACTTCGTTCTGCTCGCACCGCCCGGCCTCCTGCGCGCTTCACGGTTGCAACTGACTCAGCAGCCTCTACAGAAGCTTCACAACGCCGCCCGACATCTGCGTCACCGCCGGGTGGACGCCCGCCCCGTCCGTGAACGTTGTCACCGCTCCAGAGACCCGGATCAGGTCGCCCACGCCGAGTGATCCCGGCGATCCCACAATGCGAAGCCCGACGTTTGGCGTCTCGCCCGTGCTCGTGCCGTCGCGTAATCCGGCGCCGTCGTCAATGTAGTAGTATCCCGGCCCGGCGCTGGTGATCCGCCCCCAGACCCAGACAGGCTGCCCCACGTTGTGCGGGCCGCGCGCCCCCGCAATGCCGGGTACCAGCGCTCCCGTGGACGCGCCTCCGACAGCGGACGTGGACAGGCGCAGCGCGCGGGGCGCACTTCCGCTCGCGCCCTGCGCGGCTTCGGCGTGATCCAGTATCCGCTCGCCGTCCACGGTCGCCATGAATCCCATGACGGTCGCCCGGACGCCGGGCAGGATTGTGTAAGCCTGTGCCGGGCGCACGCGCAGGCCCGAGCCGCGGTCGTCTTCCTGAATCCAGATATCCGTGCCGATCCTTGCAGTTACGAGACGGTCGGGGATGAGCACCAGCGCGCCGTCCGGGCTGGCCTTCGCCTCCGCAATCGTCCTTTGCGGAGCGGCAGCCACCGTGATTCCGTCGCTCGATCCAACGGGGCTGTACGTACCCATGCCGTTCAGGGCCCGGACGTTGAAGTAATAGACCCCGCCTTGCGTGAGCGACAGCCCGGTCTTCGTGATGGACCTTGACTGCCCCACGTTCATCCACGGCGTCACATCGGCCGCGCCGGGGCTGGTACCGATCGAATACTGGCAGTTCTCGATTCCGGACTGGGGGTCGGAAACTATCCACGAAGCGTGAAGCTGGGTGGTTGAGCCGGTGACCGGGCCGTCGTCGGTGACCATGGGCGCCCCCGGGGCGCTGGTGTCCACTTCGGCAATCAGCCACTCATCCGTGGCCGAGGCCGCCCACGAGTCCGGGTTGTGAGCGCGCACATCCGCCCGCACCACCACGCTCACGGCCTGGTTCACATGCCCGGCCCAGAGGAATTGCACCGGCGTCCACTCCGAATCGCGAATCTCGAACCCGTGAGCCAGATGACGGGATTCCACGGGCACGCCGTCAATGAGAAACGAGATGTCAAATGCGCCAAAATCGCCGTCTCCGGTGCTCGAGTCCCACGCCCAGATGTTCCCCCGGAAGACAAGCGCGCGGTATCCCGGGGTCATCAGCGCGAACTGCCCGAGCGCGAAGTACTTCACCTCGTTGTGCGCGGACATCCCCAGCATCTTGACGCCCGAGAAGGGTGACGCCGGCGCCTGCGGAAGCCCGTTGTACTCGATGCCCGCGACTTCCCACGCAGGGTCCGCATACCAGCCGGGGCT
>JAGVUD010000037.1 GCA_019136435.1 Armatimonadota bacterium
GCGACCGGGTTCGAGCGTCCCTGTGCGTGAATCTGCACGGTGCGCCTGTAGTAGCGGGCCGCGTTCAGCATGGCGCGGCCCTCCTCAATGGTCTTGCAGGTCGGCTTCTCGCTCATGACATGCTTGCCGGCCTGGCAGGCGTGCACGGTCATAAGCGCGTGCCAGTGATCCGGGGTCGCGATGATGACCGCGTCAATGTCCTTGCGGTCCAGAATGCGCCTGTAGTCTTTGTAGAGGGCGGGGGAGCCCTGTTTCACCCGCTTCGCGGCCTCTGTGATGTGGTTCCAGTCCACGTCGCAGAGCGCGGCGCAATCCTCGGCCACGTGGTTTCTGCCCATTCCTCCGACGCCGATGTTGGCGACCACGATCCGGTCGTTGGCGCCGGGCTTGCCGTTGCGCGCGAGCACGCCCTCCGGCAGAATGAGCGGCGTTGCCGCCGCCGCCGCGCCCGCCAGAAACTTCCTGCGTGATAATCTGCTGTTTGATGGCATAGTACGAGCCTCTCTCGGGCGTGTTGGGCATCGCCCGGTGACGCACTCTTCGACACCACCGCCGCCAATACCTGCGCCGCGCGGCCTTGTTGAGTGTTGTCTGTTGCTGATATAATCCGCCTTGTCCGCGGCGGGTGTAGCTCAGTCGGTTAGAGCGCCAGGTTGTGGCCCTGGAGGCCGGGAGTTCAAGTCTCCTCACTCGCCCCATTCCTCCTTCTTGCCCCTCTGCCTCGATTGACTGCGCCTCAGCGTTGTGATAGCCTGACCATGGTGGGGACGCATACCGGAGGAGCCTGATGTCGAACGAAAACGGGCCGGTCGAGCGCAGGCCTGAGCCGCGCAAGAACGTGCCCTGGGTCTGGATCATTATCAGCGCGGCGCTTGCCGTCGCAGTTGTTGCCCTGGTTCTTGCGAACCGCTTCGGCTCTCGCGTCACCGAGTTCGACCGTCCCGAGCCGCCGCAGGGGCCGAACATCGTCGCCACCACCACCGAGCCGCCGCCCATCGCGCCGCCGGTCGTCACCACCGAGCCGCCGCCTCCCGAACCCGGCAAGCCGCCGAAGCCGCAGCCGCCCGCCGAGGTTGTGCGCTACCTCGAACATCTCAAGCGCGTCGAGGCATACCGGCAGGGCATGCGCAACGACGTCAACCCCGCGCTCGAGATGCTGAAGTCTGCCTACGCCAGCCAGTTCGGTTTCGGCTTTGAGGACGATGAGGGGTCACAGAAGAAGCTTCACGACGGCTACTCGAAGTACGTCCGGGACTGGCAGAACCTCACCCGCTACTTCCGCGCCCTGCCGCCGCCCCAGCAATGCTCGAAGCTCGCGGCCGCCTACGGCCAGGCGCTGACATCCTACGTGGCGGTAATGAACAACATCCAGGTTGCCATGAAGACCGGCGACCTGAGCGCGCTTCTGCAGATGCGGGGCGGAGCGCAGGGAAACGTGGACAGAATGCTCAAGCTCTCGGATAGCGAGCTGGAAGCGGTCTGCAAGACCTACGACATCTCGAAGCAGTTCGACATCGTGACCGATTCCGACGTCGGGTCCATCCTCGGGTTCTAGAGCCCGGAAGCGCGGCGGAACGGCCTTTAGGGCCGGGTGTCGCCCGGCATAACGAGCGGAGGAGCGGCCGGCTTGTCCGTCTCGCCTCCCGGGAGCTTGAGCGGCTCCACAACCGGGCTATGCGCCGCGGAGGAATCGCCGGGCGCGGGAGCAACCGGCTCGGGCAGAGAGCCGGGGATGGTTACTTCCGGAGCGGCTTCGCCTGTTGCCGGAACTCCCACAATCCTTGGCGACGGCTTTCTGATGTCCCGGCAGATCATCTCCGATTTGCGCAGCTTCGAGCCCGACCAGAACTCACGCACCAGCTTCACGTTGCATCCCGCGTGTCCCTTCTGGATGACCGTGGGCTCCGGCTCTTCGGTCGGCTGCATCTCAAGCGCAAACGGGATGTGCGATTCGCCAACCTCTCTCAAGGCCACCCGGTAGGGCAGCGGCTGCATGGAGAGCAGGCTGAGACGGGCCCTTCCGTTCTCAACGTGGGTCAGAATCCAGATCGGGTTGCCGGTGTTGTTCTTGACGCGCATGTCCTTCGCGCCGAACACCACCGCCGCATCCCGTGTGGGGGAAGCGTAGCTGGTTGGCCCGGAGTGCATCCAGCGTTCCACGATGGGCAGCCCCGCCTCCAGCGCGGCGTTGTACAGCGCCGTCGAGGCCACGCAGACACCGCCGCCGACGCCCGTTATCACCTTGCCCTGCGAGTACATCAGCCCGGGCTGGAAGCCGCGCGACTCGAGCCGGGGGCCGACGATGCTGTTGAATGAAAGCTCGCCTCCGGGCGGCAGCATGAGCCTGTCAAGCTCGTTCAGCGCCAGCGTCAGATTCTCGAGTTCCGGGCCATCCTGGTTGTGTTCGAACTCGTAGCTGGCAAGGACAACCGACGGGCGTGAGAGCGCGGCTGTCGCGATTCCGCGAAAAGGCAGGGAAGACCGGAACTCGCGGCCGGGCTGCCGCAGGGCTTCGGGAAGGTCCACCAGGCACTGCGCCCATATCGGCTCGCGGATTCCGGCAGCCGGCCTTACCGCGCGGGGCGCTTCGCCGGAAGCTGGTGATGTGCGCGGGCTCGCGAGGCCGAAGGCGGCGGCCATCGCGACAGGCAGCAGGCAGACTAACAGTGCGCCAGTTGAGGCTCGGTCTTTCATCAGGATAACTATCGTGCAAACGGCGGCAAAAGGTTCCCCAAAGAAGCAGCGCCGCCATGGTATCGGGACACGCGGCAGGACTCTCAAGACCGGCGGTCGAAAGAACCGGAGAGTATCGGCGGAGCGGCCCCGCGCGTTCCCGTGGGCTCGCCCCACATTCTAGCACAAGACAGCGCCTCAGCAAAGGATTCCGACCCAATGAGCAGCCAGAGTTCCATAGCGATTATCGGAGCGTCCACCAACAGAAACAAATACAGCAACAAAGCCGTCCGCGCATACCTCGCGAGCGGGTACGCGGTGTATCCCGTGAACCCGCGCGCCGCCGAGGTTGAAGGGCAGAAGTGCTACCCCTCGGTGCTGGACATTCCCGTTACGCCGGACGGGGCCAGCTTCTACGTGCCGTCCGCCATCGGAGTGCAGCTGATCGAAGAGGTTGCGGCGAAGGGCATCCGCAAGGTGTGGCTGAATCCGGGCGCCGAGAGCGAGGAGTTGATCGAGAAGGCGCGCTCACTCGGCGTCGAGCCGATCACGGCCTGCAGCATCATCGCCGTAAACTTCGACCCGGAGGACCTCTAGTTTCTGTTACCTGCCCTGTCCGCCTGTGCCGCCCGGCTGTGAGGGCGGGGGCTGCTGCGGCGGGGCCTGCTGCCCGGGAGTCTGAGACGGCGGACGCGCGGCCGGACGGGCGCCCCCGTGGGCCTGCGCCGAAAGCGCCTTTGCCTTCTCCTCCAGCTCTTCCGGCTTCTCGGCCACCCGCAGCATCTCTTCATACGACAGCTTCCGCGTCGCCCAGAGGTCGAACAGATAGCTGTCGAGCGAGATCATGCCGTACTGATGCCCGGTCTGGATGGAGGAGAGAATGCCGTGGGTCTTCTTCTCCCGGATCATGTGCTGGATGGCCGGGGTCGCCAGCATAACCTCGAAGGCCGCAACCCGGCCCTTGCCGTCAGCGCGCGGCAGCAGAAGCTGCGAAATAACAGCAACCAGGTTTCCCGAAAGCTGGGTCCGAATCTGCTCCTGCTGATCGAACGGGAAGACGTCCACGACGCGGTCAACAGTGCGCGCCGCGCCGGTGGTGTGAAGGGTGGCGAACACGAGGTGACCCGTCTCAGCGGCGGTGACAGCCGCGGAAATCGTCTCAAGGTCTCTCATCTCGCCGACCAGAATGACGTCCGGGTCCTGCCGCAGGGCTTTGATGACCCCCGTCGCGAAGTCCGGAACGTCCCTCCCGACTTCGCGCTGTGTGATGACCGAAGTCTTGTGGGTGTGATAGTACTCAATCGGGTCCTCAATCGTGATGATGTGGCACTCGCGGTTCTCGTTGATGTAGTTCAGCATCGTTGCGAGCGTTGTGGTCTTGCCCGACCCGGTCGGACCGACGACGAGGATGAGACCGCGCGGCTGGTGCAGCAGCTTGACGATTGAGGTCGGTATACCGATCTGCTCGAAGCTCAGAAGCTCGTAGGGGATAAGGCGCATGTTCATCGCCACGGTCCCCTTCTGCATAAAGATGCTGACACGGAACCGGGCTTTGTCTTTGTAGCCGAACCCGAAGTCCGCGCCCTGCACCTCACGCAGCTCCTCTTTGGCGCGCTTGGGCGCGACCTGTCGCATCAGGCTGTCGGTCTGCTCCGGCGTCAGGTCGCCGTAGTCGTTCAGGCGCGTCAGGCCGCCCCGGAGCCGGATCGTCGGAGGCTCCCCAACGAGCAGGTGGAGGTCTGACCCTCCCATGTCAATAACCTTGTCCAGAAGCTCGCGGATATCTATCATTCCCAAATCTCCCGCCCGGCGGCCGGAATGCCCGAGGCCGCGGGTGTACGAAGTATATCAGGGCGAATGCTCACGGTCAATCACAATAGCAACAGCATTGCGGGGGTGGTATAATCGCCTCTGGCTCCGGTCACTCCTGTACCGGGTAATCGGGACTGGACGCATTCAATGAACGGGTTTAGCTGTTCCAGACGGGCCATAATGGCGTTTGTGCTGTCGGCAGTCCTGCTTGCGGCAGGCGCCGCCGCCGCAGCCCATAGCCACTCCGGGCCGGGCGACCACAGTACCTGCCCCTTCTGCATCACGTCTCAGTTTGGGTGGACGGCAGTCGTCGAACCCATCCAGACTTGCCCGTCGGCCGACGTTATCTGTGACCTTGCTGCTCCGTGCTCTCTGCCGCTCCGGGCGGCCCTGCCCGTCACGCGACCGGCCCGCGCTCCTCCTGCTGTCCTCTAACTGAGCTTCCCGAGGACCTCCGCGCCGCTGTCTTACCGGGCGGCGGCGATGGGTCCGCGTCGCATCAACCACGGGCCTCGCCGGCGATCAGTAACCGCGCGCTCCGCGCGCCGCGACGGCCCCCCTCAAGAAAGGACAGACTACTGTGAGATACGCCAACATGCGGGCGTGCGGACTGTCGCTGATGGTGTTGCTGCTTGCTGGCATCCTGCTATCGGCCGGTCCCGCGCCATGTGATGATGGGGCTTCGCCGCCAGCGGCGGCCGCGCAGACCCGCCCGCGTCCCGCCGGCGGAGAAGGCGCTTCCGCTGAGGCCCAGGCTCAGATCGAGGCTCTGCAGCAAGA
>JAGVUD010000024.1 GCA_019136435.1 Armatimonadota bacterium
ATCTGGGCGGCAAGAACATCCGGTGCCGCGCATCCATTCTTGTCAATGACACCATCAAGATAGACCTGAACCCCGACTCGTTGCACCAGGCGCTGGTCAACGGTCTGGATTTCTCGCGGCTGGAGCATCTGCTTATCACTCACAGCCACGCGGACCACTTCGCGCCCGCGGAGCTGGCGTACCTGGCGGATCCGTTTGCGCACAACCGCGCGGCCAATCCTCTGAACATCTGGTGCAGCCCGGATGTGGCCTCAATCATCCGCTCGCACTACCCGGACCTTTCGCGCCTGGGCGCGGAGATTCACGAGGTTACGCCGTTCGAAAGCGTCAATCTCAGCGGGTTGACCGTCACCCCTGTCACGGCCATCCACAAGGCAGACGAGCTGTGCCTGAACTGGATTCTGGGAGACCTCGGGCACGCGGTGCTGTATGCGTCCGATACGGGCCTCTATGAGTCCCCGACCTGGGACTTTCTGTCAGGGGTAAAGTTCGACCTCGTCGTGAGCGAGTGCACGCACGGCTATAACGGGCAGTACAGGACGCATATGTCCGTCCCCGATGTTCTGGAAATGCGCAGGAAGCTGCAGGAAATGGGGTCGCTGAACGACGGCTGCCGGCTTGTCCTTACGCATTTCTCGCACAACTCGGTTCTGCTGCACGACGAGCTGCAGGCGCGGGCGGGAGAAGAGGGCCTGATCGTCGCTTATGACGGAATGCAGATCGAAGCCGGAGCGTGAAGGCGCAGGAGGCGATTCTGGCGATCGTCGCGGTCTTCGACGAAGGCAACCGCGAGATCGAGGATATTCTGGAGGTTCACGGCATGCACTCGCTGAAGGCCGGCGACCTGATCGAGCGCACCGAACGCTCCATCATGTTCCGCGTCGGGCAGATTGTGCGGCTGTACGAGAAGGAGTCTACCGCGATCACCGGACAAAGCGATACTTGACGAGCGTCCACAGGGCCACGAAGCCGTCGCGCCATGTGATCTTCTTCCCCTGCCCGTAGGTTCTGGGGTCGTAGCGGATGGGCGTCTCGTGGATGCGCACTCCCTTGCGGAGCAGCTTGGCCGTGACCTCGGGGCAGAACTCGAACCGCGTGCAGGTGAGATTCAGGCCGTCCAGGGAGCGCCTTCGGAACAGCTTGTAGCAGGTAGCCTCGTCGGTGATGTGCCCGCCGAAGAGCAGGTTCGCGGCAATGGTCAGAATCCGGTTCGCGATGTAGTTGGCAAAGCGCATCGGCGGGCGTCCGCCCAGAAAGCGCGAGCCGTACACGACGTCCACCGCGCTCTCGTCGAAGAGCGCAACGAGGGTGGGGAGGTCTTCGGGGTAGTACTCGAGATCCGCGTCCTGTACAACGAGGATCTCTCCGCGCGCCTGCTTAAGCCCCAGACGGATTGAGGAGCCCTTCCCCTCATTCGTCTCGTGTCGTAGCACGCGGACCCTCGAATCGACCGATGCTGCCACTTCCGCCGTCCGGTCAGTCGAGGCGTCGTCCACCACGATCACCTCGAGATCCAATGGCAATGCGAAGACGCGGCAGATGACTTCGGCGATAGTGCCTTCCTCGTTGTAGGCCGGGATCACCACAGAGACTCGTGGGGCGTCGCCTGAAGTCACGGAATCTCCCACACTTCCACCCCGGGCCGGCTCGCATCGGACGGCTCAGTGCCGGGAAACGGCCGAACCAGTCCCGCGCTGATTGCACCCTGCCACAACTCCAGATCGCGCCCGGGTTTGGACGGGTCGGCGAAGCGCCAGTTGATCAGCGCGGCCTGCCACCCCCGTGCTTTCAGCCAGGCCAGCATCTCCGCGGGCGAGGAGAAGTCCTCATAGGGAATGACGCTGCTCAGCATCTCGTCCGCCCACATATACTGCTGCGGGAAGTAGAACCCCCGCGGCTCGCGGTAGAGCAGCAGCCTGGTGTTCTCTGGGAGCCTTCGAGCTATCTCGTAGCTGTTGACGAAGCGCTGGATGTGCGTGTCCCGGTCAACGGCTCCGCTCATCACCTCGAAAGCAGGCAGCGCGAGAGCGCAGGCGAGCAGCACCGAGACCGCGCCAGCCGCCAGAACGGCTGCCCTGGCGGCCTTCGCAACCCTGTCCCTGCCCACCGTCGCCGCGCATGCGATCACCGAGGCCAGTCCGAGCACAGGCAGCAGGTAGCGCGTCTGCTGAGACAGCGCAAACCAGACGAGCGTGTACCCGAGCACGGCCACAGCCAGCGTCCGCCCGTGCCCGCGGAGGCGCAGAACGGCCGCCGGCACGAGCGCGGCAAGCAAGGGGCCCGCGCTCCCGAAAATGATCGCGCCGTCAATGAAATCGCCGCCCCGCGCCAGCAGATTCCACGGCAGCATCAGGAAGTCACCCGGAGAGCGGCCAGCCCCGAAAGCCGTCCAGCTCTGCCGGTACATCTCCGCGCCCGCCTCCCCCCAGGCTTTGCCCCCGAATACCGAGTAGAGAAACGGGTATACGGGGTTGCTGGTCATGATCAGCGATTTCACATACCACGGGCTACATGTCAGTATGGCTATAGTCAGGAATATCGCTGGATCCTTAACTATGGCGCTCTTGCCGCGCCTGTCGAACAGCAGCCAGATCGCCGACAGCGCAACCCACCCGAGCGCAAATGTTTTCGTTCCCGCCGCCATCCCAGCAAGGAGCGCGGCTATCACCAGCCAGCAGCGGCCATTGTCTCGCGCAGCGAAGTAGCGGAGCAGAGCAGTCGCCGATAGCAGCATGCAGGCCGCTGTGGACAGATCTATGTAGGCGGCCTGCGCCTCCCACACGGCCGCCGGTATGAGCGCGGCCGCCAGGGCAGCCCAGATGGCCGCGCCCTTCCCGTAGAGTTCTGTCGCGAGGCCGCCGGCCGCTGCGGCCATAAGTACGTAGAAGACCCAGTGGATGACCTTGGCTGCCGGTGGAGAGCCGAGCGCGACCGGCGCCGCATAGAGCATCTCGGTGGCGAACGGGAAGTTGGAGTGGTGGATGAAGCTGATCCAGTAGATTCCGCCGTGGCGCAGGTAGAGTTCGGGCACTGCAAGGTGATAGCTGAGCCCATCCCAGTCGGTGACGGGCGCGCAGGCGCCCAGAAGCGCAACAGTGAACAGAAGGGCAAGCAGCGCGGCCGCCAGAATCTCAGATGCCGAAAGGCGCGGCATCCGGGGCAACCGCGCTGTTCGCGCGAGATGCGCGCAACCCGCAAGCCCGATCAGAACGGTAACAACCCTGAAGGCCCACACGTTCCACATCTGCCCAAGGCCGAGAAGGAAGATGAGAAGTGAGAGGCCTCCCAGACCAAGCGCGAGACTGAAGGCTGCGTCCAGCGGTTGGCTCTCCCGCGAGCGCACGAGCCATCGCGCGCAGGCGCCCGCCCCGATGCAGGCGGCGAGCGTGACCCCGAGCGCGAGCAGGCTGATCATATGAACGTCCTTGGCAGCGGCTCGATCCTGCCCGCAACATCCCAGCCTCCGCGCCGCCGCGTGAGTTCGACAACTCCGAAAGCGCGCGCGTGGCTGCCTGCCTGAACGATGGGAACACCGCCGGCGTACTCCGGGCGCTCGAGCGTGTCGTGCGAATGGCCTCCGGCGATCACATCCAGCTCGGGCGCGGCTTCTGCGAGCAGGCGGTCCCGGGTAAGCCCGACATGCGTCAGAGCGACCAGCACATCGCAGCGCGGTCTGAGATGCTCGACCACGAGACGCGCCGCCTCAAGCGGAGGGTCGAACACATACGCCGAGAAGGCAGCCGCTCGGCTTCCCGGAGTCACCATCGGAACCGTTAGGCCGAAGACTCCTATACGCAGGCCAGCGCGCTCGATTATGACTGACGGCACACACGGCACAGGGTCGCCGCGCGTTGCGCGAACATTGGCGCACAGGATTGTAAAAGATGCGCGTGAAAGCTTGGACGCAAAGCCATTGCAGGTGAAATGGAACTCACGATTACCTACAGTCATCGCGTCGTAGCCCGCGCCCGACATCGTCTTCAGAATCGGCTCGCCGCCCGGGCGGTAATACACATTCCCCGCCCACGCCGCGTCTCCCGCGTCAAGAAGGAGAGCATCAGCCTTCTCCCGTTCACGCCGCAGCAGTTGGGCGCCGCCCGCATCGAGCCGGTTGTGCATATCGTTCGTGTGGATTATGACGAGGTCCGGCATCGCGGCCGCGCTCAGCCTTTGGGCGGCCGGAAGCCATGAGCCTCCACATCCGCCATGAAGCGTCTGACTGCAGCGTCCCAGAGCCCCTGCGTCTTGAGGATCAGCTCACACACCTCCCGCACCGCGCCGAACCCACCTTCGCGCTGTGTAACATACGCCGCGGCCTCGCGCACCTCGGGCGCGGCCTGCTTCACCGCAACGGCAAACCCGGCCGCCTGCATGGCGGGAAGGTCGTTGAGATCGTCGCCGACGTATGCCAGTTCACAGTGCGACAGCCCGTAATCCGCGCATATCCTCTCCAGGCAGCCGACCTTGTCGCCGACACCCAGGTAGCTTTCGGTCACCCTGAGATGCTCTGCCCGCAGGCGGACGCTTTCGGTCCAGTTTCCGCTGACGATGAAGACCTTCAGGCCCGCTTCACCCAGCGTGCGCATTCCCATGCCGTCGTGGACGTGGAACCCGCTCGGCATGAGCTGCCCGTCCGGCAGGTACACGAGCCGCCCGTCGGTCAGGACTCCGTCCACGTCGAGCACGAGCGCCTTCACCTTACGGATGCGATCGCGGACTTCGTCCGTAATCCCGCTCATACCAGTCCCGCCTGCGTGACGTCCTTCAGCATCAGGACTCCTACAGGACGGCCATCCGCGAGCACCGGCAGGTCGCCGATTTTGCGCTCCTCCATCAGCCGCAGCCCCTCCACCGCGAGAGCGTCAGGAGTGGTCGTGGTGCCGCCTCTGGTCATGACATCGCAAGCGGGCGCCGAGAGCGACTCGTCGGCCAGAAGGTGCCTGCGGACATCTCCATCCGTTATGACACCCGCATAGCTGCCGTCGGGTGCGATGACGCAGGCCGCGCCAGCATGAGCGCGCGTTATTGAGAAGAGGACGTCCCTGAGCGTATCCGTGAGGCCGCAGATCGCCATCTCGTCGCCGCTGCGCATGAGATCGCGAACCCGCAGAATCAGCCGCCGCCCGAGCGCGCCGGCCGGATGGAACTGGGCGAAGTCCTCGCGCGTGAACTTGCGCTCCTGCATCACAGCAAGAGCCAGCGCATCGCCCATGGCGAGCATCGCCGTCGTGCTCGACGTGGGAGCCAGCCCGAGCGGGC
>JAGVUD010000516.1 GCA_019136435.1 Armatimonadota bacterium
TTCCACGAGAAGCCCCTGACCGCTCTGAAGGCACCCAGTGCGACTCACACGCCGATTCGCCGGGCGCTGTTGGAGGCATTTGCAGGTCGTGACCGGCGCCATCGCCCGGCGTGACCAGAGCGAGCGGTGAACAACCGTCCCGGCGTCAGCCGGGGCGGTTTCTTATGGATTGCGAAAGCGCAAGCTTTCGCTTTCCTCCGACGTTCGCGTGCTGGGAGCGGCACTTACGTGCCGCAGTCCACGTGGATTGCGAAAGCGTTAGCTTTCGCTTTCCTCCGACGTTCGCGCGCTGGGAGCGGCACTCACGTGCCGCAGTCCACATGGATTGCGAAAGCGTTAGCTTTCGCTTTGTTTCTCCCCTACTTCGTCCCCGTCTTCTCCGGCCCCAGATTCCTGAACAGGTACAGCCCCTCCTTGCCCGGAGCGACGATGTCCAGCCTGCCGTTCCCGTCCATGTCCACCGCCTGGAAGAAGATGCCTGTCCCCGAGTGTCCGGGAACCTTGCCGTGGTCAATCACGCACTTCGTGAACGATTCGCCGTTCCACTTGAAGTAGTACAGCCCCACGATATCCGTCTCGCCAGCTTCCGTGCCGCAGTGCGCGCGGTAGCGGTTGCCCGTCACGAGTTCGCATTTCCCGTCGCCGTCAATGTCCACCCACTGCATGTCGTGATACTGCGAGAACAGCGGGTCAATCGGGTGTTTCGTCCAGACGCGCGCCCCGCCGGCGCCGGCTTTTTGCGTATAGTAGTCCAGCCCGTATCCGTGCGCTTGCCCCACGACCAGCTCGTTCACGCCGTCGCCGTTCACATCGGCCACCAGGATGGGCACGCTCGCGCCTCCGAGCTGAAACTCCGCGTGGAGCTTCCATTCGCCCTTCAGCGGGTCGCCCATGGGCTCCCACCAGCCCCCCGGCGTCACGAAGCAGCCCTTGCCGCTGCCCGTGATGTCCCCGAAACCGAGCCCGTGTCCCTGAGGCTCCTTGCTGATGACATGCTCCACGAACGCGCCCTTCGACCTGTCGAGCTTGAATACCCGCAGTGGGTTGCCGGGAGTGTTCGGAACGATCTCCACTTCGCCGTCGCCGTCCACGTCCCATGCGCGCGTCGTTTCAATCGAGCCTGTCTTAGCGATCTCGTGCGTCTTCCACTCGCCGCCGCCCGGTCCCGGGTTCTCGCGCCACTGCAGCACCTGCCCCCACCATCCGCCCGTGATGATGTCGAGATACCCGTCGCCGTTCACGTCCATGGGAATCGTCGAGAAATCGTCGAAGTACTCCCCTTCAGCGCGAACGTCGCATATCTTGTGCTTTTTCCAGTCCGGCGCTTCGTACCAGTACGCTCCGCACGCGATGTCGAGCCTGCCGTCTTTGTTGACGTCGAAGACCCCGGCGGACTCGTACGCGCCGCCATCAATCTGAACCTTCTCCCATTCAATGCGTCTCAATGGTTTGTTCTCTCCTGCCTTGTTCCCGGTCTCGGCGGCGCCGGCAGCGCCGCACAACAGCGCGGCCAACATCGCGGCGAGGGCTATGCGTTCCATTTGTAGTAGGGCAGCTTCCAGGGCTTGCGATAGGCTCTCTGGTAGGCCAGATGCCTCATAGCGTCCCTGTCCCCCGCGACGACGCCCTTCTCGCCGTCCCATCTGATGCTCCGTCCGGCCTGATAGGCGAGGTTCGCGAGGTGGCAGGCCGTTGTCGTGTAGTACACCGATTCCACCTCCGCCACGCACTTGCCGCGCGTTCTGATATTCGTCAGGAACTCGCCGATGTGGTCGCTGTTCGACCAGCGGTCGGGCCTGTCCGCGCCCTCGTCTTTGCCCGCGCCTTCCGGGCCGGGATGATCCCCGTACGGCGTCCACTTGAGCCCGCCGCGGTCCACAATCAGCTTTCCGTTTTCGCCGATGAACTCCGCGCCGTGCCCTCCGCCGCCGTCCAGCCCCTCGCCGCCGACGTGAACTTCCCAGTCGAGCACCCAGTCCGGGAACTTGAACACCGTAAGCTGGGTGTCTGGCGTGTCGCGGTCGTCGTCCGGCGCGCACCGGAACTTCCCTCCGTATGAGGCAACCTCCAGCGGATGCTTCGCCTTCATCCCGAGCAGGATGATGTCAATCATATGCACCCCCCAGTCGCCGCTCATGCCGGTCCCGTAGTCGTAGTACAGCCGCCACATGCCGGGATGGTACGTATCGTGGTAGGGCGCCTTTCGCGCAGGCCCGCACCAGAAGTCCCAGTCGAGATTGGGCGGCGGATCCTTGACCGGGTTCTTCCCGAGTCCGCCCGGCCCCTGAATCCAAGCCCTGCAGATGGCGATCTTGCCCATCTTGCCGGACTGCGCGAAGTCAATGGCCTGCCGGAAGAAGCCGACGCTTCGCTGCCAGGTGTTGATCTGCGTCACACGCCCGTAGCGCTTCGCCGCGCCGACCATGCACTGCCCCTCCACGATGTTGTGGGAGATGGGCTTCTCGCAGAACACGTCCTTGCCTGCTTCGCACGCCTGGATGAACGGAAGCGCGTGCCAGTGATCGGGGGTGCTGATGAGCACCGCGTCAATCTCCTTCATCTCCAGCACCTTGCGGAAGTCCTTGAACGCGGCCGGTTTCTTCCCGGTCTTCTTCTCGACCTCGCTGACGGCGTTGTTCAGATTGTTCGAGTCAACATCGCACACGGCCAGCACCTCGACGTCGTTGCGCCCGATGAAGCCGTTCATGTTGCCCATGCCCATGCCGCCCATGCCGATGCAGCCCATCCGCGTCCGTTCGTTCGGAGATGCCTTCGCCTGCTCGGCCCGCGCGGGTGTTGCCAGCGCGTCCGCCACCGCGACGCCGATGCCAACCCCAACTGCCGCCTTCGCTCCGGTCTCCAGAAACTCTCTACGGTTGATGCGTTTATCCATACTCCGTGCCCCTTTCACTGTCCATGCTCTGGTCAGCCCCGATGCAGAGTTGCCTGTTGCCCCGCTGATATCCTTCGCGGCCTTCAGCCCCCGATGCCGCGAAACAGCCGCCGCAGCAGCACGCCGCGCCGCGGCGAGCAGAGCGGGCAGGGCTTGCAGCCTGGCTTCAGCAGCCCCCGCCACCAGACAGTGATGTCCGCGGCGGCCCGGCACGATGGGTCCGAGTGCACTGTTCTGTCTTGCGGCGACAGCCACACCTGCTCGAAGAACGCCCGAGGAGCGCCGCGCGACGCGAGCGCCGCCTCGCGTATCTCGCCGATGTCCGTCGCCGTCTCGCCGTCCTCCGCAAGCCCGGCCGTCTGCCCCAGATTCATCGCCACCGCGTCCGCCGCCCCGCCAAGCGCAATGCACGCGGCCGCCCACACCGACTCGCTTGCGCCCAGGCACCGGATGTCGTCCAGCACCAGAAACCGCGCGCCCGCAAAGCTCCCTTCCCAGATCAGGTCCTGACGCGCGTAGTCTATGCGGCGAGACAGTGCGCCGCGTCCGGACAGGTAGCTGTGCCTGCTCATAGGCTCTCGGGCGGATGTGCGGCGCATGGGGCGCACGAACTCCGCGCCCAGACACCGCGCGACCGAAGCCGCCAGCGTTTCGAGCGGAGCGTCGCGCTCGGGAACGGTTTCCCACGACCCCAGCACGCGGCACACATGCGTGATGCCCCGGCCGCGCGCCAGGCGATGGATCGCCTCCGTCAGCCCGCTCTCCACTGCGCGCGCCGCGCGTTCGTCGCCGGGGAGCCCCAGACGCCCGTCCTTGAACCAGCGCTGCAGCGCGCTCGGAAGATGCCGCTCCTCCGATCCTGGCTCGAACGCGAGCAGGCTGAACGACTCCATGCGCACGCGGGTCTCCGCGACAAAGCTCGATTCGAGCGTCCTGATTACCTGCATCGGGCGGATTCGGCCTCTCCTTTCAGTGGTGCTTTTTGGCGAACGGACGTATACTCCTCTGTCAGATGAAGCCGGAAGTCGATGTTTTTGCCGAGCAGGTTGACGAATACCTGGCCGAGCACAATGTTCTGAACCTCAGCACGTCGGGAGATGGCGGCCCTTGGGCGGCGGCTGTCTTTTACGCCCACTCCGGACGCCGCCTCTGGTTCATGTCCAATCCGAAAACCCTCCACGGATCTCAAATCGTCGCGTCGGGCGCTGTGGCGGCTTCGGTTCACGAGGACTGCCCGCAGTGGGAGAACATCCGCGGCCTGCAGATGAAAGGCAGGGCGTGGGTCGTGGAGGACGCCGACGAGCGGAAGGCGGGCCTGCGCGCCTACTTCAGGAAGTACGACTTCGCCGAGGCGTTCTTCCGCGATGACGCGCCGGAGGAAATCCGCCGAAGCATGCAGGGGGTCAGCCTCTTCTGCTTCGAGCCCGAACTGGTGCTCTGGCTCGACAACAGCCACGGATTCAGCAACAGAGCGCGGATTCATCCCCCGGAGTAGTTCTCGTCTCTCTGGCGGGAATGATTCGCGCGCAAACGCTGTTGTTATCAGCAGACTGCATTTCGGGAGTGCCCATGTCTGCTGATTCATCGAACCAGTGCTATACCGTTGACTCGCACAGCTTCGAGCGAGAGGTGCTGAACCAGCCCGGCGCCGTGCTGGTGGATTTCTGCGCCGAGTGGTGCGTCCCGTGTCAGTTGCTCGCGCCGGTGCTCGAGACAATCGCCCTCAGCTTTGCCGGGCGGCTTCGCGTGGCCCGGTTGAATGTGGACGAGAATGCGGAGCTCGCCGACGCGTTCAGGATCAGCAGCATTCCGGCGCTCAAGCTCATACGCGGGGGCCGTCTGCTTGGCGAATGGACCGGCTACCACACCGGGGATTGCCTTGCCGCCGATATCGAAAAGCTTCTTTCTGAAACGGAGATCGCTGTATGAAGAGCTTCTTTGTCCGCAACAGGGTCTTGCTTGCGCTGCTGGCGATCGGCACACTATTCAGCTTTGTCGTCGGGTTCAAGAGCTCACGCAGCGGGGGCTGCCCTTCCTGCTTGCCCGGTCTGAGCTGCCCCGTGCCGCAGGGCCGATAGCCACGCGCCCGCCCGACGTCAGAACGTACTGCTCTCGCCCCACCGCCGGCCCCATGACCGCGCTCTGCCGCCGCATTCTGCTTGCCGCGCTTCTCTTCTGCGCAATCGCGGCCGGAGGGTGCGTCCGGCGCTCCGTCCAGACTCCGATTGCGCCTCCTTCGCTTGTTCCTCCCGAACCTGAGGTCAGGCAGGTCTATTTGCCTTCGTTCAGCCATTCCGGCAGCGGACTCACCTTCGTCATTCTCGTTCAGGCGTCGCCCGCTTCGGAGGACCTGAGCATGGAGGCAATCGTGTCCGGCTATTCCAAACAGATTGCAAAGGGCATCGAGAACCCGAAGATCATCCTCGACCATGCCGTGAAGACGGGTTTTGAGGGCGCCCAGGCCTACCAGATCGCCTGCACGGGGCAGCTTGCCGGAACGTCCGTCACCAGCTCTCCCGTCCTCATCCGAAGGGGAGGCTGGCTCGTGGTCGCAACGCTCATCTGCCCGCAGACCGATTACGCCGCCCTCAAGCCGCTCTTCGCACAGACCGTCCGCATTCAGGAGCCCGACGCGAAACCCTGACGGCCCTGGGCGACGGCGCTACTCCACCGGCTCGGGCCAGGCCCAGTCGCCCTTCATTTTGCCCGGCATCCGCCAGACGTGGCTGCCTTCGCGGTCGGTGAAGTACAGGCTCGATTCCGAGGGCTGGCGTGCGTCCCCGTCCGCCCAGATTGCGTAGAATTCGGGGTTGGCGTCAACGGGACGCCGCGCGTACGTGTGGTTGAACCGGCTTCCTGACGTCACCGAACGGATGCGCTTCCAGGTCGCCCCCTCGTCTTTGCTCACCCACAGCACCATCTCGCCGCCTGTGTCGTAGTCCTGCGGACCCGGGTCGGTGGGCGCGATGATCCGCCACGTGCCGTCCTCCTCGATGTACAGCGAGCCGTGGTCGTAGTTGTGGTCGGAGGTGGTGACCCGCCGAATCTCCCATTCCGAACCTGTCCACCGGGCTGTTCTCCACACGCGCGGCCCGTTCTCGGGAACCGCCGTCGCCCCCTTGCTCGTGATGTAGAGGATCACCGGACGCCCGGCGGCGTCATACTGGAGATCCTTGATGTAGACCATCAGCCCGTCGGCTTCGTAGTCGTGCACCAGAGACGCGTCATGCGAGTCGCTGAGCGGCAACGTCAGCGCTTTGCCGTCCACCGTGCGCCAGGTCTTTCCGAAATCGGCGCTCTCCATGTAGTAGAGATTCGTTCTGTGATCCACGCCTTTCGGGTGGTAGTCGTAAATCGTGCCTATTGTCTGCCCGTTTGGCTGGCTTATCTGATAGTGCCCCCACTTGCCGGTAAGCTGCAGCGGCTCATCCCACTTGTAGCCGTCCGGGCTTGTCATGCAGTATAAGTTTCGGACTCCATCCTTACCATACCTGGTATGCAGGAACAGGAATCCCTGGCCCTTCATGAACCATGGCTGGCCGTAAGAGAAGTTGGTCGTCAGAACGGGTTCGAAGCTGTCGAACGCGTACGGCGCGCTGCTGCGGTGAATGTAGGAAGGGCGGCTCTGGCCGTGCGAGTTGGAGAAGATCCAGATATAGCCCCGGTCGTCCATCGTCATCGTCGGGTTGTCGTGCGCGTCTTCTGTCTTCTTGTTGAGCAGCACAACCGGCCGGGCCAGCTTGCCCGTCTTGTGGTCGTAGCACGAGACCATGTGCAGCAGCTCCTCCTTGCCCGGCTCCGTTCCGCCGTAGCAGAAAAACGTCTTCTCCACTTCCTTGCGGTACACAGCGAAGGGCAGCATCTGGTGCGGATAGGTGGCCATGCCGCCGCTGTACTTGAAGCGCTTCACGCCCCCGCTCTCGGCCGACGGGCCCATCGGATACCAGATCCCCCGGAAACCGTCCGCGGTGGGCAGTCTGTCCGCGGCGGACGCCGCG
>JAGVUD010000210.1 GCA_019136435.1 Armatimonadota bacterium
GCTATCCGGGCCTTACCAAGCAGGCGCGCTCTGCGTGATGCAATGTCCCACTCGACCAGATCCCCCCTCATAAGAAGGAGGCCAGCGAGCTTCCGCCCATCGGAAGTGAAAGCGAGAGATGCAACCATAGGGATAGAGCTGGCTGGCATCGCCAATCGCCGGATCTCATTGCCCGTGGTGCTGTGAAGTTGGACCTCCCGGAAGCCCGCAACGGCGAGCCAGTCACCCGCGGGGGAGAAGCACAACACCGGGGTGTTCATGGTGACCGGCCGCGAAGATAGCCTCTTGCCCGTGCGGGTGTTCCACACCACCACCATGGTTTTGTCGCGGGTCTGGCTGCTGGCCCCCGCGGCCAGGCGTCCGTCGGCCGAAATCGCCACGGCCCCGACCGGCGCGAGGGTTTCATAGCGCGATTCCCGGGGCGTGGCGTACGACCAGACGACCACTAACCGGAGCCCGGCCAGGAGAACCACCGTCCCGAGGCATCCGGTGGCGAAGACATAGCGGGCGCGCGCCGCCGGAGTCCTGGGATCGCGTGCCGGAACCCCTCCCAGCAGTATGTCGCTGCAGATGACCGCGGGCCACAGAGCCGCCAGCGGCAACGCCACGAACGGCGTAACGATGAAAGGGAGCAACAGGAGTCCCATAAGCCCCAGATAGAGCCCCGCAGCCAGTAGCGGCCGGGACGCCAGGGCGCACACGCTGCGGGTGACGGCCCGCACCGGTCCCCCGGAGCCGCCGGCCGCGAGCGGAAGCGCGAACAGAAGCAGCGCCGACGCCGGCACACGCGTTAGCAGACCCCCCAGAGCGGCAATGGCATCGATGAGCGCCACCAGCACCGAGACGGTGGCCACGCTGACCCACACATCGCCGAGCGCAAACACCCGCGCCGCTCGCACCGGCTCGCCGCGAATCTGCCGCATCGCCAGCCGAATCAGGCAGCCCGCGCAGAGGTTCATGATCACGTCCCCGACGAAACCTCGGGCCAGGACGTCAAGGCGCGGCGGCCAAACCCCGGTGAACAGGTTACGCCACACTGTCGAGCCAGTGAAACCGCCCTTAAAGAGGCGGGCAGGCTCGGCGAGCAGGGGGTCGAGGATGGCCGCGGCGGCGAGATAGGCGCCAAGGCAGAGGGCGGCTGCACCTGCCCAGTCCCACGGCGCGGCGCGAAACAGGTCGAACGCTCGACGCAGCGCCGAATGGCGCCGCGGTTCTACACCACTGTCAGGCTCGGGGAGGTCTCCGGCCTTGTCACGGGCTTCATCTGGAGGTTCCATACGCGGTCCTTGTACGCGCCGCGCGTTTCCTCCTTTCGCTCGACAGAGATGCAGCTACTGGCCCACGCGCCGCGCAAGACCCGCCAGCCATGCCCGGCGGTTCAGGTCTGGCACGAAAAGCGGACGCGTGACGGGCGTCGTGCGGGGATAGCCTCCAACCTCGTCCTGGCTGTCTATAATGCGGCCCTTGCGGGTGGTCAGGTCCCGGATGATCCTGCGGTCGGTGCTGTCGCGCTCCCACGGCCGCGCGCCGGCATTGCCGACAACGCTTTCGAGCGCCGCGGAGGCCGGGAGCGCCGTCAGCCCGTCCGGCCACACCGGCTTCGCGCTCAGGGTGTTGATCGCCTCAGCTTTCATCTCCACCGGAGCGCCATCGCGGTCGAAGGCCAGATTGTCCTCCATGCAGGCGTCGCCGAACTGCCCCGAGACCAGCGGCAGCCCGGGCCTGGTGTCTTCGCCGTGCAGCATCAGGTTGCCGACTATGGCGACACGGGGGTTCACCGGCCTCATGGGCGCGCCTTCCCACTCCGCCGGCGAGTAGGTGAGCTGGATTCCGGCACGGCCCGGGTTGTAGATGACGTTGTTGACGACTGCGCCCGTCGTGTGCGCTTTGTAGTAGGGGTTGCGGTCCGCGTTGTGCGCATATAGGTTGCCGATGATGGCGATATCGCGGCAGCAGTCGTGTATCAGCGTCCCTTTCGAGTGCGGCCCCTTGGGGTGGGTCGAGTCGTGCAGCGCCTCGGCGACGATGCAGTTGCTGAAGGTGATCCGGCGGCTGGTGGACTCGGGGCCGCTCAGCCGCGGGCCGGAAGCCGATAGGTTCTCGTCCACCGCCCACGTCAGCGAGCAGTGGTCGACAACGACATCGCGGGCGGCATCGGTGCCGAGCGCGTCGGGCTGCCATCCGCTGCGCTTTGCGCCGCCGCGATCGCCCGGGCGAATGCGAAGGTGCTGGATGAGCACATCGTGCGTGCTGATGCTGATTCCGCCTCCGATGAGAGTGATGCCCGGGGAGGGGGCTGTCTGCCCGGCAATCGTCAGAAACGGCTCACGGATACGCAGTGTCCGGCCCTTGAGGTCAATCACCCCGGCGATTTCGAAGACGACCAGCCGGGGGCCTTTCGCTTCCGCGGCCGCCCGCAGCGACCCCGGGCCGCCCGCGTCGAGGCTGGTGACGCGGATGACCTGTCCCGCCGTGCCGGCCGGTGTCTGGACGCCAAAGCCGCAGGCTCCGGGAAACACCACCGCATTTGCCGCACCGCAGGACGCGGCCAACGCGGCTAACACATAGACCGCAAATCTCACAAAACGTCGGTGTATAACAGGCTGGTTGTTCATTTCAGTCCAACACAATCGTCAGGTCGCCGGGCCGCCGCGGCCGGATGACCGGCTCGAAGCCGCCGTCGCGCGCGGTTGCGCCCAGCACCCCGGTCACAATCGCGAACGCGCCCGCGTCCGGCGCGGCTCCCAGCAACGACGAATCTACCCGCACCGGCGCGCCCGAGCCGTCGTCGAGCGTAAAGGACCCCGGCTCCGCCTGCGCCACCCGTCCGCAAGCCCGCACGAGCAGCCCGCCCGTGCCGGGCGCGGACTGGCTGTTCGAACATGCAGCGTTGGCGGCGACGAGCGGCGCGGGGTGAGCGCCGCCGCTCTCCTTCTGCACCAGGGCGTTCAGCAGCACTCGCTCACCGGCGGCATCCGCGAGGTCGCCGCTCACCGTGACAATGTCTCCTTCCGCGGCGCCGGAGCCCTCGATTCTGATTCCGGCGCACCGGTCCGCCGCCTGCGCGTAGAAGCAGTCCCCGAACACGGCCGTCACAATCAGCCCGTGAAGGCTGATGCCCTCTCCGCCCGGCAGAAGCCGCGCCAGACCCGGGCCGGCGACAGCCGGGTACGACGGCTCGATCATAACCGCGTCTGCAATCACAACGAAGCCGGAGGGCGCGGTGTTGCCGAGGCGGACGGCGACAGACTCGCCTTCGTCGAGCGCGAACGTCCCGAGCGGGTTCCACATGCCTCCGCCGGTCTGCTGATTCACAGGGACGCGAGACTCCTGCCCGCGCCAGAAGACGGTGTACGGGGCAGCCTCCGAGCGGTTGCTGCCCTGCGGCCACCAGGCGCACACCCTGTACAGCCCTGTTTCGGGCGCCGTCAGCGTCCAGTCCGCATGGCTGACGCCCGACGGGCTCGTCGTCGCGTAGCGGTAGTCCGCGCCGTAGCGTCCCGCCGCGCTCGAGCCCGTTGACCAGGTTCCCGTCACCGCAAAGCCGCTGTCAGGGTTGTCAACGATTGTCCCCCCGGAGAGCGGCGTGAGCACGTACGAGTCGGGGGCCTGCGCGCGCTCGCCGCCGGCGGTTTCCGACGCCACCCGAATGCGGTAAACCCGTCCGGGAAGCAGCCCGGTGAAGGTGGCTTTGTGCGGCGAGTGCGGGGTGGTGTCCACCAGGACGGCCGTATCGCCAGAAGGCATCAGCGCCAGCTCGATCCGCGTGGATACCGGCAGGTTGGCCGTCCACTGCACCTCGGCGGCCGTGGGTGTTGCGGATACCCTGACGGGGCCCATCCGCAGCGGCACCGGGAGAGCCTGCACCGCAGCGTTTCCAAACCAGTCGGTGACCGCCACGGCTATCTGCAGCGTGCCGGCGGGATTGTAGCTCACGCTCCAGCGGTTCGGTCCGGCGGGAGCGCACGGGATGCGGCTGTACTCGCCGTCCGCGCCTTTGCGCGCAACGAACGGACTGGCCTGGTAGATGTCCTCGTCCGTACAGAAGACAGCCGTCCGCACGTCGCCGCTGTCGGATGTCGAGACGCCAATCACCGGCGGCGCGACATCGCTGCCTTTGCGCCACTTGAGCATGCACTCGCGCGCCGTCAGGTATTCGAACTCGACATCGGGATAGCGCTGGTGGGCCGCCTCGAACAGAGCGCAGGCAGCCGCGACCTGTTCGGGGAAGTCGGATTCCTTCAGATGGGACCACAGAGTCACGGCCTGGTCCATTCCTGTGCGGGCCATCATGAAGGCATCATCGGCGTCCATCTCATCGAAAGAGGGTATGTACGTGTGGAAGGCCTCCCAGCCGCGCATTCCGCCCGGCACGCGCCAGTCCTCTGCCGCCGGATGATACGGAGTCCAGCCCTGCCCGAACCAGCGGCCCTCGAAGCGATACGGGAACAGGTCGTCGAGATAAGCTTCCCAGGGGTTCTCCATCCAGTTCCAGCCGCTGCGGAACGAGCAGGGATAGAACCCGCGGTCAAGCACGAACTGCGCGATGGTGGCATCGAAATCGGCGAGGCACTCAAGAAAGGTTTCGGTCTGGTTCCACTGAAAGACGCCGTCGGAGTCCGGGTCGGTCCACGCCCACGTGTGATAGTGGTAGGCCATTTCGTCGCCCCACCGCGCAATCGCCTCGCCGTGGTTGTCTTCCAGAAGCTCGTAAGGGAGGATCGGCGTGGTGTCCACCCCGCAGGAATAGATGGAGCCGCAGTTCATGTACCAGGTGAGCTTGACCGGGTTTCCCATGCTGTCGCGCAACGCCGTCCGCCACGGCTCCGCCATCACGCGCGCCGCCTGTCCGGTGGGTGAGGTGTAGGTCTCGTCGGCCGACGGGAATCTGATCGGGTTCTGGCTTGTGGCGAGGCCTCCGGTGGACGTGTCGCTGCAGAACTGCACGTACACCCTTCCCGGCGGTCCGGTGTTCGGGGGAGCTTCGGCGCTGATGAAAATGTCGTCCACGTAGTACGTTCCGGTATGGGCAATCTGGAAGTTGCCGATGCTGATGCGGCACGGGGCGGCACGGAAAGGAAGCGTTACGCTCGCCGAGGGAGTGGCGGCTCCGTCGAGGTGGAGGGCCTGCGTCGAGCCGTCGTAAGTGACCTTGAAGGCGTGCCACTGGCCGTAGGGCAGAGGCGCTGCC
>JAGVUD010000121.1 GCA_019136435.1 Armatimonadota bacterium
CGCTGTTGGTGCCCGGGGGCGTCACGGTCAGGCTGACCTGGCCTCCGGACGGCCCGGTCTCGGCCGCTTCGACCAGCGTCTCCCAGGTTGCCTTGTTGTCGCGGCTGATCTCGATCTTCACCGGCCCGTCCAGCGCCTCGCCGGTCCAGATAACGTCCATGGTGCTCCCGATTTCGAGCACCTGATAGGGCGCGGGCGAACCCAGCGCGATGAAGCGCTCCGCGATGGTGAAGGCGGCGTCGCTGGTGTCGCTGGCTTCCGCATAGTCCACCGACCGCACACGCACGCGGCAGTTCGTGGACCCGGTCCCGGCCACGGCCCAGTCGTGGCTGCCGTCGTTGGGCGTGCTGGAGACAAGGTTCGCCCACGAGGAACCGTTGTTCCGTGAGATATCAATGGCAACCGGCGTGGTGAAGTTCTGCGAAGACCAGGTGATGGTGTGCTGGTCACCGATAGCCCACGATTCGCCGCCATTCGGGCTGGTCACCTGCACTGTTGGTCCGGCGATGGCAAAGCCGGCACCGGAAGTGTCGAAACAGGTTGGAGTGTCAATCGAAGTGATACGGACGCGGCAGTTTGGCGAAGAAGGCAGCGTCACGGTCCACGAGTGGGTCCCATCGTTGGCTGTAGAGGCAGCGATCGTCTCCCAGGTTGAGCCGGAGTTGCGGCTGAGTTCGATTTTGACATTGCCGGTCACGCCGTACGAGTTCCAGGTGATGTTCTGGGCGGTGTTGAACATCCAGGACTCCCCGCCGATCGGAGAGGTGACCGTGATGTCGCGGCTGATGATGGAGAAGTCGGCGTCGCTGTTGTCCGCGTAGTTGCCGCCGTTGCTCTCGATGCGGATCTTGCCGTACTGCGTGGCCTTGCCGGACACGGTCCAGTTGTACACCCCCATGTTTGCCGCGTTATCCACGATGGTGGACCAGGAGAACCCGCCGTCACGGCTGATCTGGATGTTGACCGTGCTTCCCCCCGAAGTTCTCCCAGGTGATGGGGTACACTTCGCCGAGCCCCAGAACCTCGCCGCCGTTCGGCGTCACAACATAGATGCTCTTGCGCGCGGCGGCAATCCGGTACGTGGTGGGCTTCTCCCAGCCCGTTGAGCTGCGTTTGTACACAACCAGCCCGTACACCCCCTGCTCGGGGATGTTCACGGTGAAGTAGCGGTCGCCGGCGTTGATGCTGTCGTGACTGGCGCCCGGCATGTGACCGTCCTTGCTGAACGTGTTCCCGGCCTTGTTGTACAGGGCAAAACCGAGCGGACAGTCGCCCTCCATCTGGTCCAGATTGAACCCGTATTCGCCGGCCTGAAGATAGACGTCATAGACGTCCAGCACGTTGTGGGCAAGCTTCGAGTACGGCCCGTTCCAGGTGGTTCCCGGCCGGGTGTACATTGGCACAGCACGCTTGTGCTCGATGCGATAGTCCGCCGCGCCAGCGTTCGTGTTGATGACTCCGGCGTAGTATGTGCCGTACGGCGCTTTGCGCCCGTTCACCACTACAAAGTCGCAGAGCGTGCCGGCCGACCCGGAATGCTGAATCCAGTTGGGCCCGAACCCGGTGGTGGAGTTCTGATAGTCCCCCACGCCCCAGAGCTTCAGGTCGTACAGCCCTGCCGTGGACGAACTGATCAGCCCCACCACGCTCCAGTAGGCGTTGTCCGAACCGAACGAAAAGCCGTCGCAGTTGTCGTACCGCGGCGACGGGGCGTCTCCCCAGGCATCCCTAACCGGCGGGGCCTCTCGCGGGAGGGACGTGTTCGCCGCCACGAACCTCGGACTCCAGACGTACTGCCGGTGCACGACGTTGTCAAAGGGAGTCACAGTTGTGGTCTCGTCTGTTTCGGGAACGGTGTTGTCGGCGTCAATCAGGACGCTGAGAGTGTGCCGCCCCCCACGCACCGCGAAGGGGCCGTAGTTGTTGATGCTGAGGACACTGCCCCCAGCGAGGCCGCTCCCATAGGATCTGGTGACCTCCTCTCCGTCAGCCAGAGTGGCGATGCTGAACGCCGGCGCCGCTACCGACCCGGTGTTCTTCACAGAGTAGTTGGCGTACGTGCTCATACTCTCGCCCGGCAGGGTGGAGGTAACCGTACAGCTTGTGGGCGTTGCGCCTGTCGTGTTGCGCGCAACAAGGGACGACGTCCAGCCGGACGGGGTGATATCGGTCAGGTTCGGAAGCGAGGCAAGGGCATACTTCGTGCAGGTCCCGAACCAGTTCTCGTTCCACTTGATGCGGAACCAGCCGCCGTCACCGGCGCCCCACGTGAACGGCTGGAAGTCCTTCGTCTCGCCCCAGTTGGTGCCCCAGCTGTTCTTGGCGATCCAGCACTGCTGGGAATCATCCCAGCCCACGATGGCGACCGCGTGTCCGCCCTCCAGCACGCCCGATGTGTACGTGTAAACCCCGCCGGAGTAGGACATGAAGTCGGTGTAGACATCAAAGCCCGTGCTCACCGGGCCGTAGGTCATAATCGCCCGCTTTGTCTGCTCGATGGTGGCGAAGTCCGTGCCGGCCACTTTCGCATACCCGGCGATATGCATAAGCTGAGACTGCCAGTCCGTACATCTGTCGGAGCAGGGCTGATCGTCGTTGGCCGTATATGGGAAGCAGGTATCGGGAGGAGCCCCCTCGTTGATAAGCATGTTGTAGATGGGCCATACAGAGCCGCCCCCGCACGCAGTACCGCCGCCGATGAGACACGACATGATGAACTGCTCGGAGAAATCGGGGCTGGCCTGCCAGCCGCCAGGGCCGGCCTGAACCTTCATCGCGCCTTCCGATGCGGCGCACGCGGCAAAGATGTAGCAGGACCCGCAGCCGCCCTGGTCCTGGATGCGGGTGGTCCAGTCGTGGCCGTCCTTGTTGCGCCAGTCGAAGAAAGCAGGAAGGGGATCATCCGCCAACTCCACGGCGGACGTAGTGATCCCGCCCGAATCCGGCGAGAACTGCTCGCCCTTCGCGTCCAGCCCGCAGAGGTTCCCGGCGGGCAGCATCATCGGCTCCGTGGGCGCGGCAATCCACTTTGCGCCCTTCGCCTTGATTGCGGCGTTGATGCTGTCAACGACCGCCCTGGCATCCGAATCCGCATCCGCCGCGGCGGAGAAACTGGCAAGAGCCAGCAAGAAGAAAGCAACCAGAAAAGAAACCGCGAATTCGCGGCGCAAGCGTGCGCTTGATTGAACCACGGAACACCTCACTTTCCGAGATCGTGAGTCCTGTGCCTGTCCAGGCACCGTGCCCCGCCGGACTGCCCGGCAGCCCGGGGAAGCACAACCCAAACCCGTGCCCATCCGCCGATGGCTCGGCGCGAGACACCCTTTCGGCAAGCGGCGAAGGCGGCCGTGTTTCCACAACCCTCGCCTGTCTCGCTGCGCCAGCCAGCAGACGGCCTGCGTCCAGTATAACATACCACCGGCCCCGGGCGAACAAGAAATTTTCACAAACCCCGCGAGCCTGCGAAGCTGGCGGCCGGCGTGGTATACTTACTAATCCGGCAACTCAAGGCCTGTATGTGAGAACCGCACCAACAATCATTGCGCTTGGAACTCTGCTTATGACCCTTCCGTCCGCCGGCGGGCAGCAGCCGCACCGGTATGGAGTCGTGGTGTACGGCGGCACTCCCGCCGCGGTCGTCACCGCCTGCGCCGCCGCCTGCCAGGGGCAGCGCACCGCCCTCGTCGCGCCGGGCAAGCGGATCGGCGGGGTGGTGTCGGGCGGGCTCACGCGCACAGACTTCGGGCGGCAGGAGACGATCGGCGGCATGTCGCGCGAGTTCTTCGAACGCGCCGGGAAGCGCTATCACGAAGACATAGCCTGGTACTTCGAGCCGCACGTCGCGGAAGAGGTCTTCTGGGAGATGGCGCGCGACGCGGGGGTGGACGTCTATCAGTATCACCTGCTGAAAGAAGCCGGCGGCGTGCGGAAGGTGTGGCGCAGCATTCACAGCATAACCACCGAGAACGGGGCAGTGTTCGAGGCGAAGGTCTTCGTGGACTGCTCGTACGAAGGGGATCTGATGGCGCAGGCGGGCGTAAGCTACACCTGGGGCCGTGAGGGAACCGACAAGTACGGCGAGACCCTGGCGGGGGTGCGCCCGAAAGACCGCAACCACCAGTTCGATTTCCCCGTTAGCGCCCGCGACTCAAACGGAAAGCTCATGCCGGAGATCGGCTCCCAGCCGCGAGGCGAGATAGGCGCGGCCGACCGCAAGGTGCAGGCGTACAACTTCCGTATGTGCCTCTCCGATGACCCCGCGAACCGCGTCCCGTTTCCGAAGCCAGACGGTTATGAAGCGGCGCGCTACAAGCTGCTGGCGCACTGGCTGGCCGAGTTCGCGAAGGTGAACGGCCGCTCGCCGCGACTCAACGAGATTCTGCTGCCGGGCAAGATGCCGAACAACAAGTGGGACTTCAACAACCGCGGCCCGTTCTCCACCGACTACATAGGCGCAAGCTGGGAGTATCCGAACGCCTCGTATGCCCGCCGGGCCGATATATGGCGGGAGCACGGCGACTACACGAAGGGGCTGTTTTACTTCCTCGCCAACGACCCGTCCGTGCAGCCGGACCTGCAGGCCGAAATGAACAGGTTCGGCCTGGCCGCGGACGAGTTCGCCGACAACAACCATTTTCCGACGCAGCTCTACATTCGCGAGGCGAGGCGCATGGTGGGTGACTTCGTGATGTCCCAGCGGGACATCCAGACCGATCTCACCAAGCCCGACAGCATCGGCATGGGGTCGTACAACAGCGATTCACACAACGTCCAGCGCTTTGTTCAGAACGACGGCACGGTGCAGAACGAGGGCAACATGGAAGTGCCGGTGAAGCCGTACGAGATTCCCTATCGCGTGCTTCTTCCGCGCCAGCAGGAGGCGGAGAACCTGCTTGTGCCGGTCTGCTTCTCGGCAAGCCATGTGGCGTACTCGACACTGCGCATGGAGCCGGTCTATATGATCATCGGGCAGGCCGCGGGCGTCGCCGCCGATCTCGCCATCCGCGGCGGGCAGCCGGTGCAGCGCATAGACACGGGCAGGCTCAGGCGCATTCTGCAGAATCAGGGCGCCGTGCTTGAATATCCGCGCTAGTACGTCGTTGCGTAATCTCGCAACATAAGGCCGCGAGCTCGTTGCGACGCCCACAAGGGGCTATACTACGCGTCTCATGCTGCCGCGGACTTATGCAAGCTGGTACTAGGCCAGCCTGGGCAGCATCTCGCGTGTCACTTCGTTGACGAGCGGCTCGCCCGCCAGAAATCGGCGTACCTCCTCGGTGACAGCTTCTCCGAGCTGCTTCAGCCCACTTCCGACCATTCCGGCAAGGTGAGGAGTCAGCAGCACGTTCGGCAGGGTGCGCAGGGGACTGTCCGGCGCGGGCGGCTCCGGGTCGGTCACGTCGATGCAGGCGAACACTCTGCGCGTCCGCAAGACCTCGATGAGTGCCTGCTCGTCCACCAGCGCTCCACGGGCGGTGTTGATGAACACGCTGCCGTCGCGCAGAAGCGCCAGGTTCGCCGCGTTGAACATGTGACGTGTTTCGGGCAGGCTGGGCGCGTGAACGCTCACGATGTCCGAGTCGCGGATCAGACTCTCCAGGCTCTCCAGCTTGTCCGCACCCAGACGCCCGGCTTCCTCCGAAGCGACGCAGGGATCGTAAAGGAGGATACGCGCACCCACCCCGTCAAGGATTCGCATCACCTGCCGCCCAACATGGCTTGCTCCCACGATGCCGATGACCGAGCCGTAGAGCTCGCCTCCGGGCCATCCGGGAAGCTGTCCCCACTTCCCTTCACGCAGATGCTCGCGCAGCAGGAAGACGTTCTTGCGCGCCAGCACCATCATCGCTACCGTTGTCCACGCGACGTCCCCGGCGGCCACGTTAGCGCCGCTTGTCACTCTTATGCCTCTGTCCCACAACGCGTCGCTGACAAACGGCTTGACGGTGCCGGCGGAGTGCGCCATCAGGGCAAGTGAGTTCGCGCGGCTGAGTGTCTGCGCGTTCAGAGCGGGAGTGCCCCAGCCGGTGATGCAGACGCGGGCGCCGGCAAGCGCATCACGCGCGGCTTCGGCTGTGAGATCGTCGCCCCGGCCGGCCATTACGACTTCG
>JAGVUD010000129.1 GCA_019136435.1 Armatimonadota bacterium
TAGTCGAGATAGGCGCTGGGGGTCACGATGACACTGGGGTCGGTCGCCTTGATCGCGTCGTAATAGGTCAGAAACGCCAGCGAGTACTCGTTCGGGCCATCCAGCCCCACGAGGCTCGGACTGCCCCACGGGTCGGGTTTGAACGGCTCGTTGCCGATCTCGATGTATTTCAGATGATACGGATCCGGGTGGCCGTTGGCCGCACGCACCGCCGCCCAGTCGGCGCCCCCGTTCCAGTTCGAACCGTCGTTCGGCGCGTTGCAGTATTCTACGAGATCTACGGCATCATCCAGAGCTTCCTGATACGGATGAGGGCCGTCCTGCCCGGGCGCGCCGCCGGATGTGGGCCAGCGGAAGCGCGTGGTGATCATCGGCTCGATGCCCCTGGCCTCGCACCAGCGGCAGAACTCGTCCAGCCCGAACTTCGCCGGCCCCTTGTTGACGGGTACGGGGGCGCAGGGGTTGCCATACTGGTCCGGGCGCGTTGCAACAGGACCGATGCTCTTCTTCCAGTAGAACGTGTCGGCGTGGCAGCCGCCCGGATAGCGGACTACAGTGATGCCGCAGTCCGCGAGCAGGGACTCGAGGCTCGCGCTCTTGAGGCTGTTGGTCGCCGGATCGTAGTCATTCGTCCAGCGGTACCATATCTGGTTGTTCCCGGCGATCATCTTGTCGAACGGCTGCGCCGGTCCAGCGGCATCCACCTCGATGCGCGGCGTGACCGCCGGGTTGATCGTCAGGTTGTGGACGATGGCTTCCGGATAGTCCCAGTCGTTCGGATTCATAGCCTGGTCGTAGGCTTTGACGCCGAGGTCGTAACTGCCCGCAGGCAGGGCCGGAAATTTGTGCTGCCACCCGGCGAGCAGCGAAATATCGGTGCCCACCAGCACCCAGTCCTGGTTGGTTCCGCCAGCGGGACGGCGGTAGAACTCCACCTTGTAGATGTCGGAGACCTTGTCGTACGTGTCCATCAGCATCAGGCTGGGAGTGTCGTAGTTGATGGTGTCGTTGTCGGAGTACGTCCAGTTGTTCTTGAGGATGAACTCGGGGCCAGTGCGGTCCTGAATGAGCTTGATGGACTCGATCTCGATGCGCGCGTCGGTGACGGTGGTGGGGTCGAGACGTATGCGCTTGATTGTCCCCGTCCATTTCGTATTGGCGCCCGCCCACACGTTGTGAATCTTGAGGGTGCCCGTACCGTATGTGCGAAACGTGAGCTTCTTCGCTTCGTCAAAAGAAGGCTCGGCGTCCGTGGTAAAGTAGATGCCTGCGTAAGCTCCCGCAAACCTCGCTGTGGGGCTGGAAGCGGGGCGCATGCGGATACGGATCTCGAAGTAATGGTCTTTCCGTGCCGGGATGTCCAGGGTGGCGTTTTGCACGAAGTATGCTGGAGAGGCGCCTGATTCGGCCCAGAGACTGCCCCCGCTCACGCCCGACGTCAGCGCGCTCTCGACCCGCCAGTTCAGGTAGTCACCCTCCGACGAGAACACCCACGAGCGGTCTGTTACGTCAGCGGCAAGTGCGCACTGTCTTGCGGCCAGGAAAAAGGCAAAGCCGGCAAACAGGAGAACCGATCGTCTGAAAATCCTCAAGTCGCATCTTCTCTTTCTTGCGGTTTTCACGCACCCTGGGACCACAGCACGCACATTACGGGCGCTGCCCCTCGGCGATTCCAAGCCCTGCATCGATACGAAGCGCGCTCAACACGAGAGCAAGCCCCCAACGACGCGTGACAATCGGCCTTCATGCAGCCGGACAGCGTCGCATCCCAGCAATTCCGCTATCCGCAGTCGTCCGCAGTCTCCCCCGGGTTCCGACAGCAAGTTTACCACATCCGAACGCAAATGAGGCCTGCGGCGATTTCCCGAGGCGCAACGCTAGTCCTCCGGGCCAAGGTCAGACGGATCACGCATCCAGATGACGGGCAAGTAGATCGTCTCTGCCGCCGGGCGAAGCTGACCGTTCACAAAGGCAACCTGATCCAGCAGCTCGCGATGAACCGTCCTGATGCCGCTCAATCGCACATATCGGCCAATCTGAGGCAGCGCTAGAGCAGAACCGACAAGAATTCGCAGACCGGCATTCGGCACGCCTGAGGCTACCGTGCCGTCCGCCAGGTTCGAGCCGTCGTCAATGTAAAAGACGTGTGCCCCTTCATCTACGCTCGTCACACGGCCCCACACCGCCACCAGAAGGCCGACCGGATTGATCCCATCGTAGCTCAGGGACTCCGTCCGATCGTTCGCCAAGTTCCGGTTCGTGAAGCAGACGCTCCTGAGCGGCGGGCCGGCAGAATTCCCTTTGAACTCGACGGCGGTCAACTCCAGCACGCCGTCGCGCCAGCCAGTGAGCCCGGCCACGATCACGCGCTCGCCCAGAGGATACGGCGCCGATGAGGGCACGCTGATACCGGACGAACGATCCGCCGATTCGAGCCAGAGCCCCGGCCAATCTGCCGCGCGCGATACGACAACGGCCCCGGAAAGCAAAACAGCAGACCCGGCGGGAGCACTTCGGGCGGCGCCGATGGTCATCTCCCGCGCTATGGTTATTCCGTCACTGCTGCCCACCGCGCTCAGAGCGCCGACTCCGTTTACCGCTCTCACCGATACGTAGCAGGTCTGCCCCCACGAGAGAGTCGCCGCAATCGTGCGCTCCGTATCAGTGCCTGCGCTCGTCCAGTCCACGATGTTGCCGGCGCCGGGCGCCGTGCCAACCTGATAATCATAGCGCGCGATGCCGGACTCAGGGTCGGACGAGGACCAGCGCGCGTGAATAGCGCCAGCCGCGGCCGTGTAGCACCCGTCGTCTGTTACGACGGGCGTCGCGGGCGGTGAGGAGTCCAGCGCAACCGCGCTGGCGTAGGATCCCTTGCTGAAGCTCGATGGGCCCGCCGCATGGGCGAATGCCGCGTAGTAGTAGCGGACTCCCGGCATCGCTGTAGTGTCCGTACAGGCCGAGGCAGTCGAGGGAAGGTCCGCGACCAGCGTGCCCTCGGTGGACGTGACGGGGTATCTGTCCGTCATCCGGCGCACCATAGTGCCACTGAATGAAGGGAACGCCACCGAATTCGGATTGACCCACGAGAGGGTCGCCGACGCTTCGCCCGGAGTGGCGCGCAGGTCAGCAACGCTGCAGATCGGGCTGCTTGAGGGCTCGGAGTCCCGTCCCACCCAGACGCGGTCGAACCAGGCATATCCACTGCCGGACGCGGGAGGGTGAAGCTCCACTCGCAGTCTACCGTTATTCTGATCCACGAAATACGGGGCGACAGCTCGTCCGACGAAGAGCGTCCAGCCCGCAGATCCGGTCATCTGAGGATAGCACTCGAAGGTCGAGACAGTGGCTTCTCCCCACCGGGAGTAGAGGCCGGTGACCCTGGCCGGAGCGCTCGTTCCCGAGGTCTTTACCCAGGCTTCGATGCGGTAGGTGACCCCCGTAGTGCAGGCGCCGTAGTTCGTCCACTCCGCGGCCCAGTAATCGCCGCCGGCCCTGATTCGCTGGCTTGCTCGGCCGGAGACGCGCTCGGAGCTGTCAACCGCATACAAATTCGAGTGCGATGACCCGTCCCACGCTTCCCAGCCGTCCGCAAGGCCGCTGGCGCCTGTATCCATCTCACCCGTCGATATCAGATTTGCTCCCGCCGGCTCCAGTCCCGGGGCGAGCCAGAAATCCAGTGTCGCGGTTGACCCGGCCGAAACCGTGACGCCAGCCAGGGAGTACGGCCGAAACCCGTATCTGCTTGCGCTCATCGTGTAGGTTGCGGGTGTCAAACTCGCGATGGTGTATCTGCCATCGGCCCCGGTGGACGCCATTCGGCCGCCCGGTGACAGCGTGATAGTCGCCCCGGCCTGTCCGAGACCCGTGATGGGATCTCGCACGACACCGGTGAGAGTGCCCAGATTTGTGGCCGTGAGAGCGATGTTCACGACGGTGTTCTGCCCCGCAGTGACGGCGAGCGCGCTGGCGGTCTGAGGCGCATAGCCGGACTTGCCCGCCGTGACTGAATACACTCCCGGGTCGAGGAACGCCGGATCGGCGAAGTTCGGGAAGAAGTAGTTGCCGCTCGCGTTGGATGTCGTTGAACGCCCACCGGGCTGCAGCACGAGCGTCACCCCGCTGAGCGGCGACCCGTAAGCCGATTCGCTGATCTTGCCGCTAATCGCCCCTCGTGACATCGTGGGCTTTGCCAGGTTCCAGACGTCGTAGTACTGCTCGTGGGCGCTGGTGGGCCGCCCGTAGCTGTCCGTGCCGCTGCCCGCGTACACCCAGTCGAAGTTCTGCCAGTTGTCGTCGCGGAACTGAAACGGCGTGACGGCCAGCACCTCCGGCCACTTGCTCCAGTAATCGCGGAACGCGCGCATCACGTAGTCCGCCCGGTTGTTTTCGTCAATCATCGGGTAGCCCTGCATGGTGGCATCGCCGAGCATGTATCCGGTCTCGGTGATCATCACCTTTGCGCCGGTTCGGCCGTGAGCCGCAACCACCGCCAGATCATCCAGGTACGAGTCTATGCAGATGCTCCCGGGCTGCGCGCCGTTGTGCTGGTTCACCTCCGGCGGGAGGTTCATGCCGTACGAATGACTCGCCAGAACATCCCATGCCCACAGCGATTCCGGAACGAGGGTGAACATCTGGTCGAGGAACTCGCTGCCGCCCGCAAGCCCCGCCGGAAGCACCTTGATTCGTGAATCCCCGATGGACGCAATGGCCTGATGCACGTCCACAAGGCAGCGCCCGTACTCGGCCGGGTCGGGGTCGTTGCTCCACTCGACGTGGCTGTTGACCTCATTGAGGACCTCAATGTACAGGGTGCGGCCATCCTGCCTCGGAAGCCCCTGAACGACGCGCTTGACGGCACTCGCAAAGGCAGTGTAGCGCCCATCGGCATCGCCGCGCGGAGCAAGCCACACTCCGCCCGACATTTCCGTTCCGATGCGCACGATTACGTTCATATTCCGGTTGTAAGCCGCCTGCACGGCGTTTACCCAACCCGAGTTCGGCCCCGAGGTCCCGTTGTCGATGCCGTAGAAGAAGAGCTTGCAGTATCCGCCCGGACCGGTGAGAGACGACGCCCAGTCGAACACCCCCCCGGGCAGGGCAAGCGTGTGAACTCCGTACGGGTTATTGGCGCACTGTGCGGGAGGCAGGGCAAGGCAGAGGGCAAGTATCGCG
>JAGVUD010000476.1 GCA_019136435.1 Armatimonadota bacterium
TCTGCACGCCGCGGTTCGTACTCCGCTGTTGAGACATACCCCGGGCTCGAGTGCAGCCTCTCCCGGTTCTGGAACACCGCGATGTATTCCATGATCTCTGGCCGGTCTTCGTGCCGGGTCCGAAAGCTACCCCAATGAGCCAACTCCCTTTTCAGTGTCGCGAGGAAGCTCACCATCGGTCCATTGTCCCAACAGTCTCCCTGCCGGCTCACGCTTGAGCGCATCCCGTACTCTCTCAGCAGAGACTGGTCGTCCCATCTCGCATACTGACATCCCCGGTCCGAATGATGGAACAGGCCCGCTCCTGACGCTGAACTGCATTCTCACGCCGTGGACGACGGTCCTCCCCCCAAGGGTTTCAGGTCTCGCCTGCCCGGATGCTTCCACAATGTCCCGGCCCTTCGGGATCCCGCCCCACGACGTCCAGACGCTCGTCCCGGTATCCATGCGCGGTGGTGCGATCATAGATCGCCGAAACCCGGACCCGATCCAGCGCAGCGTGACGGAGCACGCTGGGGAGGGGCTTCCGCCCGTCGCTCCAGAGAACTCCGAAGCGGACCACGCGAAAACCGGCCGAGCGCGGGCTTCGCCCTCCCGTTGACAGCCCGCCCGTTCAGGACGCGGGCAGGATATACTGCTCGGGAAGGGGAATTAGCCCCATATCACAACAGGATGCAGGAGAAGGCTTGAAGATTATCGTTACCGGCATCTCGAACTCGGGACGCCGCGAGTTCATGGAAGAGTTCGAGAAGCTCTGCCGCAAGAAGAAGGCGGACATCTCGTTTTTCGATATCGGCACGGTCATGAAGCAGACCGGCCGCGAGTCGGGCATAGACTTTACCGACCAGAAGGTGCTCGACTCGGACGCGACGGTGCTGTCGCTCGCGCGGCGCACGGCGTTCTACAAAATCTCGCTCGAATCGCAGAAAACGCAGCATTCGTGCGTGGGAATTCACGCCTGCTTCCGGTGGCGCGGGGTGCTGCTGGAAGGCCTCGCGTACCGCGAGGTGCTCGAGTTTCCGGCGGACATCTTCCTGAACGTCGTTGACAACATCCAGGACGTCATTGCGCGCTTCAAGGAGAACCCGCAATGGAGCTGGATGCGGCACGACGAGGTGGGCGTCTGGATGGACGAGGAGGAGTTCCTGACCGAGCAGCTCGCGAAGCTCTGCGGCAAGCCGTTCTACGTGGTGGCGCGCGAGCAGAACGCGGAGGACGTTTACGACCTCGTGTTCGGCAGCAAGCAGAAGTTCTACCTGAGCTACCCGATCACCGTTCTGGAAGAGATGCCCGAAGAGCTCGATAAGATCCGGTCGTCGGTGGGGCGGCTGCGCTCGAACTTCGTCTGCTTCGACCCGCTGTTCATCAAGGACATGAACCTGGCGCGCGAGCTGGAGCGCGCCGAACGCGAGACCAAGATCACCGACATTGACAGCCGCATGATTGACCAGATCAAAACGCGCACGGTGGACCGGGACTATCAGTTCATCCGCCAGAGCGATTTTGTCGTCGTGATGTATCCGACAGAGAAGGTCTCTCCGGGCGTTCTGTCGGAGATGAACTTTGCGTACCGGTACAATAAGCCAGTGTACGCATACTATCCCTATGCGCGCAGCCCGTTCTTCGAGACCCTGTGCACGCGAATCTTCACGGATGTCGCGGAACTCGAGGACTTTCTCATAACGCAGAGCGGGCAGGCGGAAGCATAGGTGGCTCGATTGAGGAGGAGGAGTGTGGAATGAGTGTGCCAACGGGACAGCCGCCGGCCGGACCCTCGAAAGACGAGCGGACGTGGGCGATGGCGGCGCATATGCTGGGAATCCTGACGTCTGTGTCGGGCCGGGGCTTTATCGGCCCGCTGGTGGTCTGAATGGTGAAGAAGGACGAGTCCGCATTCGTGGACGATCAGGCGAAGGAGTCGCTCAATTTCCAGTTGACCCTTCTGCTGGTGGGCCTGATTCTGTTCGCCGGATCCGTGCTGACGTGCGGAGTGGGGGCTCTGGTGGCACTCCCGGCCTGGATCGCACTGCCGGTTGTGAACCTGGTGCTGTGCATTCTGGCCGGGGTCGCCGTGAACGACGGCAAGCAGTACCGGTGTCCGTTTGCGTGGCGGCTTGTGCAATAGCAGGCCGGTCGGGTATCATAGCGCGGTTGTGCGCGGCCTCTGCCGCAGCATCAATTCTGGAGGACTGAACAGCTTTGACAGACAAGATACCGTCTCTTGACGGCGCGTGGGCGCTGATTCTTGGCGCTTCCAGCGGATTCGGTGAAGCAGCCAGCCTGGCTCTTGCGCGCGAGGCGGGAATGAACATCTTTGGCGTGCACCTGGACCGCCGTGCAACGCTTGAGAACGTCGAACGGATCACCGGGCAGATACGCGATGCCGGACGCAAAGCCGTTTTCTTCAACTGCAACGCCGCGGACGACGAGAAGCGCGCGGAGGCTATCGCCACCATCAAAGCCGAGACCGCCGCGGCTGCCCAAGGCAAGAAGGTGCGCGTTCTGCTGCACTCGCTCGCGTTCGGGACGCTGAAGCCGTATATCACCGACAACCCGGACGAGGCGATCACGCGGGCGAACATGGAGATGACCATCGAGGTGATGGGCTCCAGCATCGTCTGGTGGGTGCAGGACCTGGTGCGCGAAGGCCTGCTCGAGCGCGGCGGCCGCATCTATGGCATGACGAGCGCGGGCGACGAGAGGATGTGGCCAGCGTACGGGGCTGTTTCGGCGGCGAAGTGCGCTCTCAACTCGCACATCCGGCAACTGGCGCTCGAGCTTGCGCCGCGCGGCATCACGGCGAACTCCATCCGCGCGGGCGTTACGGACACACCGGCCCTGCGCAAAATACCCGGCAACGATCACATGATCGAATACGCCACCATGAAGAACCCGCACAACCGCCTGACCACGCCCGAGGATATCGGGAACGCCCTGGTCGCGCTGGCGCGCCCGGAGACGCAGTGGATTACGGGCAACATCATCGGGGTTGACGGCGGCGAATTCGTGGTGGACTAGCGACGCGCGTCGCAGGAGCATGCTGGTGGTCCTGGTCCCGTCGCTGCTCATCCTGATGCTGCTCGCCGCGAGCTGTCCGGCGGTCGCGGGTGAGACCTCACCGTGGGCGGCGTGGCCGGCGATGCGAGAGCGCGGCGGCGAGGTTCTGGTCTGGAACCGGGCCTATCGTCCCGGGCCGACGGGCTTACCCGAACGCATGCGATCGGGCGGACGCCAGATGCTCGCATCCCCCGTGCGTCTGGACATCTCCTGTGGCGGCAAGCCGCTCCGCCTGCGCCCGGTCACCGCGCTCAAGCTCGTAACAAAGCCCGAGAGTGTGACCTACAGCGCCGAAAGCCGCGGCGGCGGCGTGGATGTCACCGTGCGGGCACTCATCGAGCCCGACGGAATGTGGCGCGTGGATGTCGAGATCGCTCCGAACGCGGAGGTGGATCTCACCTCGCTCAGGCTGGTGATTCCCGTCACGCGAGAGCACTCGCGCCTGCTTCACTGGGTTCCGATCCCCCGGAACTGGCCCAGGGTTACCTTCCCCGAGAGCTGGATTCACCCGAACTCAGGAGCGCGGCCCAAGATCTGGCAGTCGCCCTTCACTCCCTGCGTCTGGATCGGGGACGAGGACGGCGGACTGGAATGGTTCGCCGAGACTGACGAGAAGTGGCGGCCGGCGGACGCGGATCGGGCGCTCACAATCGCGGAAGCGGGCGGCGCCGCTGAGCTGACGGCGCATATCATCGAGCAGCCGACGCGCCTTCGCAAACCGCTGAAGTTCACCTTTGGACTTCAGGCGGGCCCCGTCAAGCCGCGCCCGGCGCATCTCCGGCAGGGACGCTTCGGATACACACACTGGGGCGTGTTTGGGATGGAGACGAAGGTCCGCGAAGGCACGAGCCCGCCGGTCACACAGCTTGACTACCTGAAAGGCCTCGGCGCGCGGTTCGCCGGGATGCACGAGGACTGGACGGACTATCAGGGACAGCCGAGGGTGATGGACCCCGGCAAGATGAAGAGCCTTGCCTCGGCCTGTCACGAGCGCGGCATGGGCCTTGTCCTCTATCACTCTCTTGTCGTCCCGAACATTCTGCCGGGCTTCGAGGCGCTCTCGAAGGACTGCCTCACCGAGCCCGAGGGCGCGAACTACATCCACGCCCGGGAGCCCACGCAGTACGACTACCCGGCCTGCCACGCGAGCCGGTTCGCTTCGGAATGGTGCGCCGGAATCGAGGAGCTGTTCGAAGAGTATGAGATTGACGGGCTCTATCTGGACGGCGCGGCGAGCCCGATTCCCTGCGCCAACACGAAGCACGGCTGCGGCTACCGGGACGCCAGCGGCAATCTTCGCCCGACGTATCCGATCTTCGCGACGCGCGAGACGATGAAGCGCCTGCGCGCCATCTGCGACGCCCGGAAGAGGCCGGCGCTGATTGTGGCGCATATGTCCACCATGCTGACGCTGCCCACCCTCTCGTTCGCCGACCTGCTGCTGACCGGGGAGCAGTACTGGAAGGCGCCAGACGACTTCCGGCCGCCACTCGAGTTCTTCCGTACCGAATCCATGGGGCACAATCACGGCCTGCCAACGGACTTCATCGGCTATGCGCCGCTGGGGGGAGAGTACGCGAGGACGATTATCGCTCTGCACAACGCGCCGAGCTCCTGGTGTCCCGGCGGCACGGACATGTGGAAGCTCTACGACCGGTTCGATGTGGACGGCGCGAAGTGGGCCGGCTACTGGAGCAAAGAGCCGCTCGCAACCACGGGCGAGAGCAACGTCCTCGTTTCCGGGTTCGTTCACAAAAGCGGCCGCGCGCTGCTTGCCGTTGGCAACCTGAACCGCGAACCGAAGCAGGTGACGCTGTCTCTGGCGGCGTCCGTGAAGGGCTTGCGGCAGGCGATGGATCCTCTCACGCAGGAGAAGCTGGACGTAGAATCGGCGAAGGTTGACCTCGAACTCGGCGCGGAGCAGGTGCGGTGGATCTGGCTGGAGCCCGCGCCGCCACGCACAGGTCCGTGACCCCGCAAGCGCTTCGGGCCGTTGCCGTTGTGCTTCGGCCCGTTCGTTCCGGAGAACTCCGAACACGAAGCACTCGCGGGGGTTCCAACCGGGACGTAGGATGAGAAGGACGAAACCGCACAACGTCATCCTGAAC
>JAGVUD010000221.1 GCA_019136435.1 Armatimonadota bacterium
GACGGGATTTCATTTTGATTGCCGAGCGCGGAATCGCAATGATTCCGCCCCCACGTTTCCGGCAAGCACCCCACATCTACCAGCCGGTCCGCACTTCGAAGTTCGGGCTGATTGTCTGATAATACAGATCGGCGTTGCCGCTTCTGGAACTGCTCCAGAAGACCCACATCCTGCCAGGCACGAACAGCGGATCCCCGGGAGCACGCAGTCCGTCCGGATCCGGAAACGCCGCCACCTGGCCTTCATTGACCACCGAATCCGTCAGCAGCGCGGTTGCGGGCATTTCGTCAATCAACGTCAGCGCCTTGTAAGGCGGCACGGTGTGCCCCTCGGGCTCACGATAGGCAGCACCGTCCACACCTGTGTATTCCACCCACACGTCGGTGTTCTCAACAGACTCGGGGAAGAGAACCCGGTTGTTCACACGGTCGAACTCCCACGATCCGTTGTATGCCCCGCCGCCGCCGATGTTGATCTTCAGCATCGGGCTGCCGCTCGAACCGTCTATTGCGACTGCCCGTTTCAGCTTCAGCCCTACCCGCATGGTCTTGTAGTAGATCGTGTTGCCCGGCTGGCTGCCCGGCCCCTCGCGCCAGAACACCCAGTAGCGGTCAGCCGGATCGCGCGACGTCCGGTTTGCCAGACGCTGCGACTTGTCGAGCACCGCAAACGGTCCCGTCTCCGCCGGCGCGAAGCTGGTCAGACGCAGGGTCTGCGGCGTGTACTCGGCAACGACTCGATCCAGATTCGCGAGCGGCCGCTCGAACTTGACCGTCCCCGCGGACAAGTCAACCGCAATCCGCCCGTAGTCTGGGTCTTCGTAAACAGCGATTCCTGACTGAGCGTCCACTATCGGCCGGGTATCCGTCACGTCCTCGACAGTGAACGCCGACTGCGCGGCATCCCAGCGAAGCACGCGAATGATGGGCGGCAGCAGCGACGGGCGAACAGCGGCGGGATCAGGAGGCGCCTGCTGGTTCTTCGGGCGCACCCACCCCAGATGCCGCGAATAGTAGAGACCGATAGATCGCGTATCGCGCTGCAGGTCCTCTCCCTCGACCAGCGGCAGGGGGGCGTACTGCTCATCCTGAACGCGGGCGAGCGGCTGTATGTTTAGCCGCACCCGATTGCCCGAATGGACAACGGCATACCGGCTGAGAAAGAGATCCGCCGCCCCTCCGCGCCGCGAGATGCCGCTGTAAACGACATCGATGTGAGCCTGCGGCGTCCGGTCGTCCGACCCGTAGACCGGCATCATCCGCGGCACAGGCACAGGCTCGGCCGCCGCTGTAACAGAAGCCGGAATCACAAGCTCAGTGTCCTCACTCCACCTGACCGGGTTCCCGTTATCGGAATTGTACGTGTAGTAGAGCTTGTACTTGTTGCCCAGCCCGGCGTGCCAGAAGACATAAAGCTTATCGCCGCCCACGGGCAAGATGCGCGGCGAGTGCTTCGGCACCGTGAAGTTCTGGCTCGGGATCACACCCGCCGTCGCCGGGTCAACACTCCCATCCGGCCTCACCTTCGCGTAGATGATCCGGTACTCGCTCAGAATCTGGCCGTTGACGTCTTTGTCCACCTGCCCTGTGAAGACAAGCCAGGTCGCCCCGTTGGAAGGATCCTGTCCGATGCTCGGGCTGCTGAACTTCTCGCTGCCCGGAACCACATTGCTCTGACCAGGGAAAAGCGTGGAGAGCGCCGCCCCGTAAGCAACCGGAAGAGCAGACGCGGGATCGGTCGGCCGCCACCACTGGAATGCCGGGCCACCCGACACCGTGACAGGAGTGAGCGTGAAGCTGCCCGTCTGGTCCACGTTGACCAGCGACTGATACAGGTACCACGGCATACCCGGCCCGGCGGCGTTTGCGTCTCCGCGGTTGCTCGCCCAGAACAGCCCCAGAGGCCCGCTCGGAACCCCCGCTGCCGGCGTTCCGCCTGAGCCTGTCCACATGCGGTAAGGAGCCGGCTGCGCGTCGCCCCAATCGGGAGGTGGGTTGTTGCTTCCATCGACCTGCGGGAAGTCAACATTGGCCAGGGAGCCCGCCGTCAGGCCGCCCGTGATCCGTGCCTCGCGCGCGGTCACCTTCACCGCAATCATATTCTGCGTCGGGTTGTTCGCGCTCGGCGGCGGAACTCCGGCCGCCACGACAGGCACGGCCCCCGCGTACGTTCCCGACGGCGTGCCAATCGGCACCTGCACGGAGACCAGCGGCAGGAACGGAGCCGGCATGTTCGGGTTTGCCAGTTTGTAGAACTCGTACTGCTTCTGGTCCGGAATCTGGAGGGTTGTGGGGCCCAGGTCCCCCACCCTCGGCTTCGACAGCACATGCCCCGCGCCCGGAACAAGAATCTCGGGCGCCGACAGCGCCGCGTCGAAGCGGGCGTCGAGCGACGACACGACATTGGTGCCCGATATGACAGAGCCCATCACCTGATCACTTCCCAGGTTGACCGAGTTGTCCAGGCGCAGGTTCACCAGATTGATGTTACCGTCGTTGCGCACCACAAAAGGACGGAAGAAGCCCGAACTCGGGATGGGAGGATCTCCCGGGTTTGCCGGGGGCATAAGCCCCGCCAGAGGGGGCGGATAGGGCATGAACACGCCCGGAGGCGCGATCCCGAACCCCATCGGACGTTTGCCGACATCAATGATCGCCTGCTCCGCGTACATGTTCGCGTCAGTCGGCACCCGCGTCTCGATGTAGAAGTAGCGATAGACCTCCGAGGCGGTCAGAGGCCGCCCGGTCGTCCGGGTGTCCGCGAGATCGAGAACGCCCCTGCTCGTATTCGACTCAGTGGAATCAATCCAGACATTCACTCGCGCGGGGCCGTAATCGTGCGGAGGCTGGTAGCGCGGCACCTCGACAACCAGACTGACAGGATCGGGGTTCACAAGAAGCCCGCCCGCGCTCGGCGTGGCCGGGATTAGACGGGCGTGTGTGCGCACGGGGTCCGCATCGCCCCGCTTGATGACTTCCACACTCCCTCTTGAAATATCGGGGTAGTCGAGGCTGTCGTTGATGGTGTTCTGCTGCGGAACGTTCTCCCACGGCATGGGGTTGAGCGGAACGACGCTGCTGTTCCACAGGAGGTCCCTCGGCTGAACGCGGAGAGTCTTGATGATGTTCTGCTGCGGGTTCGTGCGAATGTGCTGCCCCAGGACGCTCCGGTCGGCCAGTGCAACTTTCAGCGGAATGGTATTGCTGCCGTGCCGCGCCGGAGGGACAGGGAGCGTGACATCGCTCGCCATCCCGTTGAACTCCGCTCCCGGGGTGAGGCGATCCTGTCCGAAACCCTCCCCGGCGATCCCTTTCCACCCGGGCCCGACCACCCCCGAGAGTTTGACAAACGTGTTCGGGTCATACCTGTCCGGGAAGGAGATGGCGAGCGGGTTGTTGATGGTGAATGTCCGGGCTGGCTGGGTCCCCCTGTTCTTCGCAAACGGCGAGGTCGTGGCGCTGACGGGAATGGTGGCCCCAAGGCTGGCCCCGCCCTTCTGCGGCCTGAGTTGCGCCTGGATGGTATACTCCGACCCCGGCGTCATCAGCTTGCCCGAATCGAGCGTCCACGCCCAGCGCGTGTAATACCAGTAGCCGGTCTTGGTGTTCCCGTCCTTGTCCTTGATTGTGACCTGCTGTGCCGTGGTCTCTCCCGGTTTGATGTACTGCTGGCTGGCGGACTGCGCCGCCGACAGGATGGTCCCGGCCTGCTGCCCCTGCCCCACGTTCTGCATATTGAACTGCACGGTGGCGTTCTGATTGTCGAACGTCCAGGCGATGAGGTAGATGCGGTCGCCCCACTCCAGGCGCGCGCCCGGGAACGGATCGCCGGCGGGATGCCTGTTCACCGTGCCCGTCTCGTTCAGCACTCCCGCGTCGGAAAGATACTGGTTCGGGTTGTGGTACTGCTCGTGCGTCACGACTTCGAAGTCGAAGAACGCCGAGCCGTTGAGCGTGTCGGGCCTATACGTCTCGCCCGGCGGTTCGCGGCTGATGCTCGGATCGCCTTCCGGCCATCCGGCTCCGGCAATGCCGGCCTTCGCGAACGCATACAGACGCCCATCGTCTCCGCCAACGTACACCCACTGGTCAGCGACAGCGGGGGAGGAGAACACCATGCTCGCAAGCGTGCTCCAGCCCCACTGCAGCTGGTTCGACGGATCCACGGAGTATCCCAGAACCGTGCTCGAATTGGTCCCGAAGAACGCCGCTTCGGGGAACGAGCTGATCTTCGTGGCGTTGCCGGGCGAGGACGAGATGCCGCTGTTCGCCTGAATCTTCTGATACGCCGTCGCCGGGCCGTTGTCCGGCACCGCGTGCAGATAGCTGTCCGCGGAGCCGATGACGACGTACGTCGTCCCGCTAACCTCGTTGATGGACGGCGAGCTGTCGCGGAAAGCGCCCGCCGTGCGCGGCGGAGCGTCTTCGGATGTGTCGGCCGGCCAGTCGTCGGGATAGGTCCAGACAACCTCAGCCGTGCCGTCTCCAGAAGGGTTCTGCTTGACTTTGTAAAGATAGCCGTTGGCGGTGGCGAAATAGACGTGCTGCCCGTTGACGAGCGGGCTGCTCGTGATCGGCCCCATCTCGGAGTCGCTGATCACCGTGCCGCCCTTCTGAATCTGGGTCCAGGACACCGTGGGATTGGAGCCGGTCACGATGTTCGTCAGCCGCCCGACATATCCCGACTGCGAGCCGTAGTAGAGATCCTCGCCGTTGATGGCGACGGTTATCTTCATGCCGCCGAGAGCGACTGCGTCCGCCTCGCTCTGCCGGGTCTTGACGGCGGGGTAAATCCATTCGGTCGCGTGCGACGAGACATCCATCGCAATAATGCGTCCCGTCGAGTTCGCGGATATGATCCTGTTGCCGACGATTGCGGGAGCGCAGTATCCGAATTCGCCGATGCTGTCCGGAATCACCCGGATGGCGTCAGCGGCGACAGCAAGGCGCCCCGATGCGCTCGCGCAAGGGTCTGCTTTTCCTCCCTGCTCGTTGGTCACCGTCACGACGATCTCACCGCCCGACGGAAGGTAGGAACCCGAGAGTTTGATCCAGCGCGGCCCGATCTGCCCGTCGCCGCAGTTGCTCTGGTCGCCATAGACCGTGTAGTCCGTGGCGCCGCCGCCAGCATTCCCCGCGGCAGCCGTAATCTGGTACTTCGCG